>NZ_JBSICC010000017.1:0-96144 GCF_058245955.1 Providencia sp. UF-224
GCGGGAATAGCTCAGTTGGTAGAGCACGACCTTGCCAAGGTCGGGGTCGCGAGTTCGAGTCTCGTTTCCCGCTCCAATATCTTATTTACATTACCTCAGTTTTATTTTCATAACTTCAATTCAAACGATATTAAGCGACTAAAGCGCTAAGTGAAATTACTTATTTCATCTAATGGGTTTTTGTACGTGATTTTATTGTCTGTGCCTTTGTTAAGCTAGGATCCACGCGCCTTCGCCGATCTTTTTTGGATCTAATTTTGATTTTTGCTTGCATTCGACTTCAGGTCGCCATAGAATAGCCACCCCTTACCAATAGGGCACTCAAAAGGTATTTAACGTCTGAAGAGTAATGTTTAAATAATAAACAAAAATGTGTTTTTTATTTAACTCAGTCAAATTTTTATTTTAACCTGATATTTTGACAGCTTTTTTCGGTTAGTTAACATAAAATCAGCGTTTTTCTTCACAATTCAGCATCAAAAAGTTATCCACAGCCTATTGAGTTGCTGCACATCTATATGCCAATTTGAAATAACTTATTGCACAGAGTTATCCACAGGCTAACACAACAATTTTTTTTGTACTGTCTAGCAAAGATAGCCTGAACGCTTATCTATAACTCATTGATTTATAGTCGATGAATTTATTTTTTGAAAATGTGCTAAGCACAACTTGCAAATTCTTTACCTATTGTCTGCAAAGCAGTTTTTTATTTTATTCACATCGATTTGACAATTATAGATTTCAGTTATATGGCAGGGCTTTTTTTAGGCGTCGCGAGGTAAACCTTTAGTAATGGCGCGTACAAGGCGTTTTTGTTGTGAAGTTTGAATTGTCACTTGGTTCTCTAAGCGTCGGTTAAGCTGCTGTTCTATAGACCAGTGAAAGTGTTCGTCTAACATTTCGTTGATCCCTAACCTGTTTTGTAACGCAAGTACGACGCTATCTTGATAAGGCGCATTGCCCAGTGCAACACTGATGTTTCTTAACCATTTAATATAGCCAATACGGCGGATAGCAGAGCCTTCGGTTACCTTCAAAAATTTGTCTTCATCCCATGCGAATAATTCAAGAAGCTCTGGCGTATGTAGCGCTTGCCTTGGGCTAAAATCGTCTTCGTCAGTTAGCTGTGAAAAACGATTCCATGGGCAAATTAGCTGGCAATCATCACAACCATAAATTCGATTTCCCATTAATGGGCGAAATTCTTCTGGTATCGCGCTATCAAGTTCAATTGTTAAGTAGGAAATACAGCGTCTTGCATCAACAGTATAAGGCTCAACAATGGCGCCTGTTGGACAGGTTGTCATACATGCAACACAGCGACCGCAGCCATCTTCAATGGGTTTATCAATCGGAACAGGTAGGTTAATCAGCAGCTCACCAAGGAAAAACCACGAGCCCGCTTCACGATTCAAGACTAATGAGTGTTTTCCGGTCCAGCCTAAACCCGCCTTAACGGCAATAGGCCGTTCTAATATAGGGGCAGAATCAACAAAGGGGCGAAAGTTGAGATCCTCGACGGTTGTACCATCCGCAAGAAGCGCCCCATCAAAATCTCGGCAGTAAGCTAAAATACGATCAGCAAGGACTTTTAAGCGTTTTTTTAATAGCTTATGATAGTCGCGGCCGAGGGCATAGCGGCTCACATAGCCGAGCTCAGGGTTATTCAGTGTGCTGGCAAATGCGGCTTTGGCTGGCAAATAATTCATGCGAACACTGATGGCTCGTAAAGTACCCGGATGAAGCTCATGGGGGCGTGCTCGCATCATTCCGTGGCGGTTCATCCATTCCATTTCACCGTGGTACTGCTTATCAAGCCATGCTTGCAGTTTGGGTTCTTCCGCGGACAAGTCAGTATCGCAGATCCCCACTTGTTGGAAGCCTGCTTCAATGCCCCATTGTTTGATCAGTTGAGCGAGAAGGTTGAGATCGAGAAGTGTGGCCATCAGATCCTGTCACGGTAAAATAAAACGGCTGGCACTCTATCATGGAAGCATTTTTTCTCAAAATGAATGAAAAGAGTGCCTTTAAGTGTTTAGATCTATTATAAGATATTTCTGAACTGATCATTCCAGCAATGTTAATTAAGAAAAATAATGGCGCTTAGGTTAAGATAGTGAATGATATTCGGAGGAATTGAAATGGACTTCCTACTGTATACAAATAGCCGTTGTTAGGCGATAAATCGGCAACACAGCCAGCAATAATGTCACAAAAGAACACTATGAAAGAATGCACAATACAACTTGCTGATGAAGCGCAAACTGTTGCACTTGGTCGCACACTCGCCGGCGCTTGTCGCCAAGGCGCAGTCATTCACCTATATGGCGACCTTGGTGCAGGGAAAACCACGTTTAGCCGTGGCTTCTTACAAGCACTGGGCCATCAAGGCCATGTGAAGAGCCCAACTTATACATTGGTTGAGCCTTATGAATTAGCGGATCGCCATGTTTTTCATTTCGATCTTTATCGCTTAGCCGATCCTGAAGAACTTGAATTTATGGGAATTCGTGACTATTTTTCTGAAAATTCGATCTGTTTGGTTGAATGGCCGCAACAAGGTAAAGGTTTTTTACCCGAAGCGGATCTTGAGCTCCATCTCACGTATCAAGATGAAGGGCGTCAGGCTCACATTGTTGCTTTGTCTGCAAATGGGGAGTCGTTGTTAGAAGCATTACCCCAATTCTAAGGAACTTATTGCTCATGTTGAATGCATCAATGCACAGAATAACAAGAAAGGGTTTTTTGGCAGCTTTTGTCCTTTTTATGCTTTTATTAGCATGGCTTTTTGCTGTGCAAGCACAAGCCGCAACACTGTCGAATATTCAAGTGAATAATAGCCCATCGCAAGCTGAGGTCACACTAAGCTTTATTGATGGTAAGCCTGATTACTCTTATTTCCCATTGCATTCACCTGAGCGACTGGTTGTTGATGTTAAACAACGAGGTGACATTCTTGGCTTACCGCTAAAAGTCCCTGCGGGTGATTTGGTCAAAGTGGTGCGTTCAAGTCAACCTTCGGACAACCAACATAAACGTCTGGTGATGGAATTATCCCGCGCTGCAAAAACCAAAGCTGTTCTAAAGCAAGTGGGTAGCGAATACCAATTAGTTCTGACGATTTCAACAGGTAATTCAACCAGTTCAGCGCCATTTAATCACACCAATAATAATGTTGCTCCTGTGGTGAATAACACACAGGACAAGCCGTTAAAAATGAATACCCCAGCGCCTGCGCCTGTTTCAACACCTGCCCCAGTAAAATACAAGAGCATGCCAAAAGGCAGCAAACAGGTGGTGATCGCCATTGATGCAGGGCATGGGGGGAAAGACCCGGGTGCGATTGGGAAAAACGGTTATAAAGAGAAAGACGTAACACTGAGTGTTGCAAAAAAACTCTATCAGCGTCTTGAAGCTGATCCTATGTTCAAACCTGCGATGACTCGTGATGGCGACTACTTTATTTCTGTCGGTGGGCGCTCTGAAGTTGCACGTAAAAAAGGCGCAAATATGTTGGTGTCTATCCATGCGGACTCAGCACCGAATAGCAGCGCACGTGGTGCCTCCGTTTGGGTGTTATCAAACCGCCGTGCAAACAGTGAGTTAGGTAGCTGGTTAGAACAACGTGAAAAACAATCTGAATTATTAGGTGGTGCTGGTGATGCGCTCAGTGGTGCAGATCCGTACTTAAGCCAAGCAGTATTGGATTTACAGTTCGGTCATTCCCAGCGTGTGGGATACGATGTCGCTGTTCAAGTGATTCAACAATTAAGAAAAGTAGGCAATATTCATAAAAAAACGCCAGAGCATGCCAGCCTTGGGGTTCTACGTTCTCCCGATATTCCGTCAATCTTAGTTGAAACAGGCTTCATCAGTAATGCGGCGGAAGAGCAACTGCTCAAATCCAATGAATTCCAAGATGCAGTGGCTGAGGCTATTCACTTAGGGTTGCGCCAATATTTTCTTGCGAATCCGATTCAAGCAGCACCCAAATAAGGAATTGAGTAATGGCAATACATATTCTCTCTCCTCAATTAGCGAACCAAATTGCAGCGGGTGAGGTGGTCGAAAGACCTGCATCTGTCGTAAAAGAGCTGGTTGAGAACAGCCTTGATGCCAAGGCAACACGCATTGATATTGATATTGAGCGTGGGGGAGAGAAACTGATCCGTATTCGTGATAATGGCTGTGGGATCAACAAAGACGAATTGATCCTCGCCCTTGCGCGCCATGCGACCAGTAAAATTGCGACACTTGATGACCTCGAAGCCATTATGAGTATGGGCTTTCGCGGGGAAGCATTAGCGAGCATTAGCTCAGTTTCACGGTTAACATTGACGTCAAAACCTGCTGACCAAACCGAAGCGTGGCAATCCTACGCTGAAGGGCGGGATATGGAAGTGACGGTAAAGCCTGCTGCACACCCCAATGGCACGACGGTTGAAGTGCTCGATTTATTCTATAACACCCCTGCGCGCCGCAAATTTATGCGCACCGAAAAAACCGAGTTTGGCCATATTGATGAGGTGGTTCGCCGTATTGCATTATCGCGCCCTGATGTGGCTATCAATTTGACTCATAACGGAAAACTGGTGAAACAGTACCGTGCTGCCCATGATGAAATTCAACAAGAAAGGCGACTTGGGACTATCTGTGGTACGGGGTTTATGCAAGGCGCATTGGCGCTAGCATGGGAGCATAGCGACCTCACAATAAAGGGCTGGGTGGTTTCCCCATCAAATACCCCCGTGAGTGAAACACAGTACTGTTATGTGAATGGGCGGATGATGCGAGATCGGCTAATTAACCATGCGATCCGCCAAGCATTTGAAGGTTATTTAGACGAAAACCAACAGCCTGCTTATGTTCTGTATTTGACCATCGACCCAAAACAAGTGGATGTTAATGTCCATCCCGCAAAACATGAAGTTCGCTTTCATCAAGCACGCTTAGTGCATGATTTTATTTATCAAGCCGTGCGTACAGTGCTCCTTGAAGCGGCATCGATAGGTGAATTACCCGGAATAGAGCCTGCAAGTACTGAGCTCGAAAACCGCTCTTCAGCGGGGGATAACTATTTTTCTTCTCCTGTTCCTGCTTCGAAGCCTAATCCTGCTGAATCACAGGTTGAGAGAACCGCACGTGAACCACAGACCGCTTATAAACCTGCAAGCACGACGACATCGAGTTTTCCCCAGCCCAAACCCGCATCACAATTTGCTGGGAATGTAGAGCCAAAAAATTATGGCACCAACTACGATAAAAAATCGGGAGACCTTTATCAAAGTTTGATGTCTATCCCTGTCGCTGAGGAAGATAAAAAACCGCTTTTTCCTGAACGCCAACCTGTGGATACGTTTCAAGTTTCTTCACAACCTGTGGCAAAAAATGCGGATAACTACCTTTTTGGCAAGGTATTGACAATTTACTCAAAAAACTTTGCATTAATTGAGTCTTCGTTGGGACTAATCCTGTTATCCTTAACGGAAGCTAATTATTTATTGAAATTAGCGCAATTGTCGCCAGAGGGGGAAAACCTCAAGCCGCAGCCATTATTAATACCGCTAAAATTGTCACTTAAAAACGATGAAATAGAGGTTTTACAGCGGTACAAGGAACAATTGACAATATTTGGTATCGAAGCCACGATATTTCATGGAAAAGTGACAATTCATACGGTATCGTTACCATTAAGAACACAAAATTTATCGCAACTTTTTTCAGATTTGATCGGTTTTTTATCGACAAAAGAAAGTCTCACCCAACAAGATATCGCACAATGGCTAGCCAAAGCGGTTTCACAGGTGAAAACAGAAGAAAGTTGGAGTTTAGCACAGGCTGTTCAGTTGCTGGCTGATGTTGAGCGGATTTGTCCGCAGTGGGTAAAAAATCCCCCACCAACATTATTACAATTAATTAATTTACAATCCGTGGTAGCTACACTAACAAATGAGTGATTCAGTAACTCAGAAAAAACCTGATGCAATATTCCTAATGGGGCCAACAGCTTCAGGTAAAACCGCTTTAGCGATAGAACTTCGCAAGCATTTGCCTGTGGAAATTATTAGTGTCGATTCGGCGTTAATTTACCGTGGAATGGATATTGGTACAGCAAAACCAACAGCCGAGGAACTCAGCCAAGCCCCTCATCGTTTGATTGATATTCTCGATCCATCTCTGCCTTATTCTGCTGCTGATTTTCGTCGTGACGCATTAAAAGTAATGAGTGAGATTACTGCACAAGGTAAAATACCGTTACTTGTTGGTGGCACAATGCTGTATTTCAAAGCATTGCTAGAAGGGCTTTCACCGTTGCCTTCTGCTGATGCAAGTGTGCGAGCACAAATAGAACAGATAGCACAAGAGCATGGATGGAGTGAAGTTCATCGTCAATTAGCCGAAGTAGACCCTGTTGCGGCGGCGAGGATCCACCCAAATGATCCACAAAGATTATCCCGTGCTTTAGAGGTATATCTCATTTCAGGACAAACTTTGACTGAAATGACACAAACAGCAGGGGAAGAATTACCTTATAATGTGTTTCAGTTTGCTATTGCGCCACAAGATCGTAAAATTTTACATGAACGTATAGAACAACGTTTTCATCTGATGATAAACGCAGGTTTTGAAAAAGAAGTTCGTGCTCTTTACCAACGAGGTGATTTACATGTTGATCTTCCAGCCATTCGTTGCGTGGGATATCGGCAAATGTGGTCATACTTGGATGGCGAAATTAGCCATGATGAAATGATTTATCGGGGAATTTGTGCAACACGCCAATTGGCAAAACGCCAGATTACCTGGTTAAGAAGCTGGGAGAATGTTCACTGGTTAGATAGTGAGCAACCTCAGCAGGCGCTTGACACAGTTATGCAGGTAGTACGTGCATAGGACTGATGTTTGTGTACAATTAGAACGTTAAGCGCAATTTTTGAGTAGTTACTTTTTGGAATCTTAAAGATTCTCATTTAAAAACAACAAAATAAGGAAAACATAGAATGGCTAAGGGGCAATCTTTGCAAGATCCGTTCCTGAACGCATTACGTCGTGAAAGGGTTCCGGTCTCTATTTATCTCGTTAATGGCATCAAATTGCAGGGGCAAATTGAATCTTTTGACCAATTTGTCATTTTATTAAAAAACACAGTTAGTCAGATGGTTTATAAACACGCTATCTCTACTGTCGTCCCTGCACGCCCTGTTTCTCACCACAGTGGTACACCGGGTGGTAGCACAGGCAATGGTAATTACCATTCTGGTGCTCCTGCATCGCAGGATGGCGAAGCTACTGAGTAAGTTTGTACGCTAAAAGACAAGGAAAGCATGGGTAGGGAGACTGTACCTGTGTTTTTCCTTTGCAATTATTGTTTAGCCTAAGAGGTTGCACCTTGTTTGATAGGTATGAAGGCGGTGAACTTGCTGTGTTAGTCCATGTCTTTTTTTCTCAAGAAAAAGACGTTGATAATCTGGCAGAATTTGAGTCACTCGTGACATCTGCTGGGGTAAAACCCGTACAAATAGTCACAGGCAGTCGTAAGGCGCCTCACCCAAAGTTTTTTGTTGGGGAAGGTAAAGCTGAAGAGATAGCCCAAGCCGTTGAGGAAAGTGGCGCAGATGTGGTGTTGTTTAACCATACGCTAAGCCCTGCTCAAGAACGTAATCTCGAAAGGATTTGCCAATGTAAGGTGGTTGACCGTACAGGGGTAATTTTAGATATATTTGCTCAACGCGCGCGTACGCACGAAGGCAAGCTTCAAGTTGAATTGGCACAGTTACGTCATTTATCCACTCGCTTAGTGAGAGGATGGACACACCTTGAGCGCCAAAAAGGCGGGATTGGTTTACGTGGTCCTGGTGAAACTCAGCTTGAAACAGACCGTCGGTTATTAAGGGATAAAATCAAACAGATTTTATCGCGTCTTAGCCGAGTAGAAAAACAGCGTGAACAAGGGCGTCAAGCGAGAAGTAAAGCGGATATTCCGACAATTTCTCTCGTGGGTTACACCAATGCGGGTAAATCGAGTTTATTTAACCGTATGACGTCTGCGGATGTTTATGCTGCAGATCAGCTATTTGCGACACTCGACCCGACGCTTCGTCGTATTAATGTTGAGGATGTCGGTGTTGTCGTTTTGGCGGATACCGTGGGTTTTATCCGTCACTTGCCACATGATTTGGTTGCTGCATTTAAAGCAACCCTGCAAGAAACACGTGAAGCAACGTTATTGCTGCACGTTATCGATGCAGCAGATGCTCGCTTGGATGAAAATATCCATGCAGTTGAAAGCGTGTTGGAAGAAATTGAAGCGGATGAAATACCAGCACTTTTAGTGATGAACAAAGTTGATATGCTGGAGGATTTTGTCCCGCGTATTGACAGAGATGAGGATAACAAACCCGTTCGCGTTTGGGTTTCAGCGCAAACAGGTGAAGGTATCCCATTGCTGTTACAAGCATTGACGGAACGCCTTTCTGGTGAAATCGCACATTATGAATTGCGTTTACCACCAAATGAAGGTCGTTTGCGTAGTCGTTTTTATCAACTCCAGTCAATCGAACGTGAATGGTTGGAAGATGACGGCTCAATCGGCCTTGAGGTGCGTATGCCAATGGTGGATTGGCGACGTTTGTGCAAACAAGAGCAGCAATTACCTGACTACGTGGTTTAACAGCGTCGTTAGGCAATGGAATTGATATTAAGAGACACACAAACTTAGCATACTTTTAGTGCGCTGAGTGGAGCTCTTAGCCCTGAAAATCAATCATAAAGAATGGAGCTAAAACATGGCGTGGAATCAGCCCGGTAATGACGGACAAGACCGCGATCCGTGGGGAAGCGGCAATAAAGGCGGCAACTCTGGCGGGAACAAAGGTGGTCGAAAACGTGGGGCTTATGATCTCGACGATCTCTTTCGTAAAATAGGCAGCAAGCTGGGCGGAAATAAAGGCGGCAATGGTGGTGATGGCGAGAACAAACAGCCTTCACAAATCAGCGGTCGTTTAGGTATGCTAGCACTTGCCGCTATCGTAGTTGTCTGGGCAGGTTCAGGCTTCTACACCATCAAAGAAAGTGACCGCGGCGTAGTGTTACGTTTTGGTGAATATAGCGGTGTTGTTGGACCTGGTCTGAACTGGAAACCAACATTCATTGATAGAGTCGTGCCTGTCAACGTAGAAACTGTACGTGAACAAGCAACAAATGGCATGATGTTGACGTCAGATGAAAACGTGATCCGCGTTGAAATGAACGTTCAATACCGTGTGACAGACCCTGCTCAATACTTATTTAGCGTGACCAACCCAGACAACAGTCTGCGTCAGGCGTTAGATAGTGCTGTGCGTGGTGTTATTGGTCAATCAGCCATGGAGCAAGTATTGACTACGAATCGTGCCTTTATCCGTGATGTGACACAAAAAGAGCTCGAAGCGACAATCGCACCATACAAAATGGGTATCACACTGCTGGACGTCAACTTCCAAGCAGCGCGTCCACCTGAAGATGTTAAAGCGGCATTCGATGACGTAATTTCAGCAAGGGAAGAAGAACAAAAAACCATTCGTGAAGCGCATGCTTACCGAAATGAAGTTCTTCCACTGGCAAAAGGTAACGCACAACGCCTGATTGAAGAAGCCGAAGCGTATAAAGCGAGTGTGGTCTTCAAAGCAGAGGGTGAGGTAGCAAGCTTTGCGAAAATGTTACCTGAATACCGTGCAGCGCCAGAAATTACGCGTGAGCGTCTTTACATCGATACGATGGAGCGTGTGTTAAGTAATACACGTAAAGTTATTGCGAATGATAAGAGCAACAGCATGTTAGTGCTACCGCTTGACCAAATCATGCGCGGTACAAACTCAGATGCGGCTTCAACGTCAAAAGTTAATCCGTCAGCAAGAATGGCGACGCCAAGTAACAGTGCGTCATCTTCTGCTGCAACGCCAGCACAGCCAAACAGCGCTGTTCGTGGTGATGCTGTTAGAGTAGGGAGACAATAATCATGCGTAAATCGCTAATTGTTATCGTTATTGCCATCTTGGCAGTTGCATACGCATCTATCTTTATTGTTCCTCAAACTGACCGCGGCATCGTATTGCGTTTTGGTAAGGTTCTGCGTGATTCTGAAAACAAGCCGATCATTTATGAGCCGGGTCTGCATTTTAAAGTTCCATTTATTGAAACTGTAAAAATGCTAGATGCACGTATTCAGACACTGGAAATCCAAGCTGACCGTTATCTGACAAGCGAAAACAAAGACTTAATGGTGGACTCCTACCTGAAATGGCGTGTTACTGACTTCAGTCGCTACTATGTGGCAACGGGTGGTGGTAATCCATATCAAGCGGAAACCCTGTTAAAACGTAAGTTTAGTGACCGTTTACGTTCTGAGTTTGGTCGTTTAAGCGTTAAAGACATCATCACGGATTCACGTGGTCGTTTAACCGTTGATGTGCGCGATGCCTTGAACAAAGGTACTGCAATTGACGACGCAACAAAAGAAGCGGATGCAGCGATTGCTGATGCGGCAGCACGTGTTGAAAAAGAAACTAACTTGAAGCCACTGGTTGTGAATGCAAACAGTATGGCGGCGTTAGGTATCGAAGTTGTCGACGTGCGTATTAAACGTATTGAACTGCCAAACGAAGTTTCTGAGGCTATCTATGCACGTATGCGTGCAGAGCGTGAAGCGGTTGCTCGTCAGCACCGTTCACAAGGTCAAGAAGAAGCGACTAAGATCCGTGCGGTTGCAGATAAAACTGTAACTGAAACACTGGCAGAAGCAGAGCGTACTGCACTGACTTACCGAGGTGAAGGTGATGCGATGGCAACAAAATTGTTTGCTGATGCATTCAACCAAGATCCAGAGTTCTATGCGTTTATTCGTAGCTTACGTGCCTATGAGCAAAGCTTCAAGAGTGGTGAAGACGTGATGGTATTAAGCCCAGACACTGACTTCTTCCGCTTCATGAAAGCACCAACTAAGCTTCGTGCAACAGATTAATAAATAATCAGACTAAGTTGCGTGCAACCTAGCAAAATAACTGTTAATCTATTAAAGAAAAGCCCGCTTCGGTGGGCTTTTTTTCGCCTGTCGTTTTAAGTATAGGATTTTTCAGGGAAAATTTAAGCTGCTCAACTGATTACATTCATTTTGGGTTTACGGCAGAAATAAAAATACCATTTAACTTGCTTTCCAGAAAAAAATTTTAGCAATGCCAAAATATCACTGGAACAGTTCATTTTTGATGGTAGAATTCATTTTTAAGCAACCGAGTGTATTTCGAAATGGGTAAGAACGTTGTCGTACTGGGCACCCAATGGGGTGACGAAGGGAAGGGCAAGATCGTCGACTTGCTGACAGAGCGCGCTAAATATGTAGTTCGCTATCAGGGCGGCCATAATGCTGGCCATACGCTTGTTGTAAACGGTGAAAAAACCGTTCTCCACTTAATTCCATCCGGTATTCTTCGTGAAAATGTCATCAGCATCATCGCTAATGGTGTTGTTCTTGCGCCAGACGCATTAATGAAAGAGATGAAAGAATTGGAAGACCGCGGTGTTCCTGTTCGCGAACGTTTACGTCTTTCAGAAGCATGCCCTCTGATCCTGCCTTATCATGTTGCATTAGATAATGCGCGTGAAAAAGCACGTGGTTCCAAAGCAATCGGAACAACTGGTCGTGGTATTGGTCCTGCTTACGAAGACAAAGTTGCTCGTCGTGGCTTACGTGTTGGTGATTTATTCGATAAAGCAACTTTTGCAGAAAAATTAAAAGAAATCGTCGAATACCATAACTTCCAACTCGTTAATTACTATAAAGAACCTGCTGTTGATTACCAAAAAACGCTAGACGATATCATGGCTGTTGCCGATATCCTGACTGGCATGGTAATCGATGTATCTGATCTGCTGTACAAAGCAAGCCAGAACAACGAATTCGTGATGTTTGAAGGTGCACAAGGCACATTACTGGACATCGACCACGGTACTTATCCGTATGTAACCTCTTCAAATACCACTGCGGGTGGTGTTGCAACAGGTTCTGGTTTAGGTCCACGTTATGTTAACTACGTACTGGGTATCATCAAAGCTTACTCAACACGTGTTGGTGCGGGTCCATTCCCAACTGAACTGTTTGACGAAGTGGGTGAATTCCTGCGTGAGAAAGGTCAAGAGTTTGGTGCTACCACAGGTCGTAAACGTCGTACTGGTTGGTTAGATATTGTTGCAATCAAGCGCGCGGTGCAAATCAACTCACTTTCAGGTTTCTGCATGACTAAACTGGATGTTTTAGACGGTTTAGAAGAAGTGAAAATCTGTGTGGGCTACCGTCGTCCAGATGGCAAAATACTTGAAACAACGCCTTTAGCTGCGGATGAGTGGGATGGTTTAGAGCCAGATTACGAATCAATGCCAGGTTGGAAAGAAACCACTTTTGGTGTGAAACAAAGAGAATTACTGCCACAAGCAGCTCTGAACTACATCAAACGTGTTGAAGAATTAACGGGTATCCCTGTTGATATTATTTCAACCGGTCCAGATCGTTCTGAAACAATGATCCTGCGTGACCCGTTTGACGTTGAGTAATAATACTGACTGCGCCTAATACAGGCGCAGTTTTTTTACTGCTTTACCTCCCTCCGTGATGCAACTTCTTTGATAAAACAGTCAAAATTCCCCATAATGATTGAACTAAGTCACTTTTGTGTGCAGATTCTGTGCAATGATATGCATATTTGCGATACGTAATACGCTAAACTGTATTTATGAACACATAATTTATTTGCATGCTATATTTTGTGCATAACCTAGCGGAATTTAGGTTCAAATTAGGTTATTTGCATTTTAAAATACGTGAGAAAATTTTCGACCAACTCATTTTTGGTCGTATGAGTAAAAGCCAAAATTTTGAGGTGATTGTGCAACTGACGAGTTTTACCGACTATGGATTACGAGCTCTTATTTATCTGGCTTCTCTGGGTGAAGGGAAGATGACCAGTATTACAGAGGTGACGGACGTTTATGGCGTTTCGCGTAACCACATGGTTAAAATCATCAATCAGCTCAGTCATTTAGGTTATATAAAAGCCACTCGTGGCAAAAATGGCGGGATTACACTAGGGCAACCAGCAGAATCAATTCGTATAGGGGATGTTGTTAGAGCATTAGAACCCCTAACCCTTGTTAATTGTAGTGGTGAATTTTGCCACATAACACCTGCGTGTCGTTTAAAAGGTGTGCTACACCAAGCAATACAGCAGTTTTTACAAGAACTTGATCAATATACGCTGGCGGACATGGTGAAAGATAACAGCCCGCTCTATCAATTGCTGCTTGATTAATATTCGCAGTGATTATGAATTCTGATGACAACGGAGGTAACGATGTCACAAGATCCTTTTCAGGAAAGAGAAGCAGAAAAATACGAGTCCCCAATTCCAAGTAGAGAATTCATTCTCGACTTAATCTCGAAGCGTACTGCCCCAGCCAATCGCGAAGAAATCGCTCAGTTACTCAATCTTTCTACGGAAGATGAATTAGAAGCTTTACGCCGTCGATTAAGAGCCATGGAACGTGATGGTCAACTCGTATTTACACGCCGCCAATGCTATGCATTGCCAGAGCGTTTGGATTTATTAAAAGGGAAAGTGATTGGCCACCGTGATGGCTATGGTTTCCTGCGTGTTGAGGGTAAAAAAGAAGATTATTATTTATCTCAAGATGAGATGAAACGCGCACTGCACGGTGACGTAATTTTAGCGCAGCCGTACGGGCAAGACCGTAAAGGTCGTACTGAAGTGCGTGTAGTTCGCGTACTTGAGCCAAGAAACAACCAAATTGTCGGCCGCTATTTTATTGAATCAGGCATGGGGTTTGTGGTGCCAGATGATAGCCGCCTTAGCTTTGATATCTTGATCCCGAAAGACCGCATTTGCGGTGCTCGCATGGGTAACGTCGTGGTTGTTGAGTTAGTCACTCGTCCACAGCGCCGTTCTCAAGCGGTGGGAAATATCATTGAAGTGCTTGGGGAAACCATGGGAACGGGCATGGCGGTTGAAATCGCCCTGCGTACTCATGAAATTCCGCACTCTTGGCCGCCGCAAGTTGAAAAACAAGTCGCTGATTTAAGTGAACATGTGCCGGAGTCAGCGAAAAAAGGGCGTATGGATTTACGCGATTTGCCACTCGTGACTATCGATGGTGAAGATGCCCGTGACTTTGATGATGCTGTTCACTGTGCGCCGAAAAAAGGTGGTGGTTGGCGTTTATGGGTTGCCATTGCGGATGTGAGCTATTATGTGCGCCCACAAACAGCGCTGGATTCTGAGGCACGCGGCCGCGGTAACTCAGTGTATTTCCCATCTCAAGTTGTACCGATGTTGCCAGAAGTCCTTTCTAATGGCCTTTGCTCATTGAACCCAGGGGTAGACCGCCTGTGTATGGTGTGCGAAATGACGGTATCAGCTTCAGGGAAGCTGTCTTCATATAAATTCTATGAAGCGGTGATGAATTCCCATGCAAGGTTGACCTATACAAAAGTCTGGAAAATCTTGGAAGGTGATGAAGAACTGCGTGAACATTATAAAGCGCTGGTTCCTCACATTGAACATTTACATCAGTTGTACAAAGCGTTAGATGCGGCGCGCATTGAGCGCGGTGCGATTTCTTTTGAATCGGAAGAAGCGAAATTTATTTTTAATGCTGAGCGTCGTATTGAAAGCATCGAGCCCGTCGAGCGAAATGATGCACACAAATTAATTGAAGAATGCATGATTTTAGCTAACATTGCGGCTGCAAGGTTTGTTGAGAAAAACGAAGAGCCTGCATTGTACCGTGTGCATGACCGTCCAAAAGAAGAAAGCGTAATGAATTTACGCTCAGTCTTCAGTGAGTTAGGACTGACATTGCCAGGTGGTATGAAGCCTGAGCCAAAAGATTATGCTCAAGTCATGAATGAAGTGGCTGAGCGCCCTGATCATGAATTACTGCAAACCATGATCTTGCGTTCGATGAAACAAGCGATTTATGACCCTGAAAACCGTGGTCACTTTGGTTTAGGGCTGAAATCATACGCGCACTTTACCTCGCCAATCCGTCGTTACCCTGACTTAACGCTGCACCGTGGTATTAAATACCTGTTGGCAAAAGAATACGGTCATTCAGATAAGCGTTGGACAGAAACGGGTGGCTGGCACTCCGACATGGACAGCATGCTGCAACTGGGTGAGCACTGTTCGATGACGGAACGCCGCGCGGATGAAGCAACGCGGGATGTCGCTGACTGGTTGAAGTGTGACTTTATGCAAGACCAAGTCGGGCAAGTCTTCAAAGGCTTGATTACTAGCGTGACTGGTTTTGGCTTCTTTGTTCGCCTCAATGATTTATTTATTGATGGTTTAGTGCATATTTCTACTCTTGATAACGATTATTATCGTTATGATGCGGTTGGCCAACGCTTAATCGGTGAATCATCAGGCACAACTTATCGTCTTGGTGATGAAGTGGAAATTCGGGTGGAAGCGGTGCATATGGATGAACGCACCATTGATTTCGCGTTAATTTCAACTACCCGTAAAGCGAAAGCACCGGGTAAAACTGCACGGGATAAAATGAAGCAAGAAGTAAAAAATGCAGCGCGCCCAGCCCGCCGAAAAGCGCAAGCGAGCAAAGATAAAAACTTCGAGCCAGATTCTGCATTTCGCCGTTCCGAGAAAAAAGGGAAAAACAGCGAAGCAAAACCCGATGCAAAAGGTAAAGGAAAGGGAAAAAAACCTTCCGATAAAACCAAGAAAATTACGGCAAAAATAAAAGCAAAACGCGTGGCGAAGAAATCCTCAAAACAAGAGGGATAATCTTTTTTATTAGCGTAATGCATTGTTAATTAACGAAAGTGGCGTAAGAACGTCACTTTTCTCATTTTGACTAAGACATAAGACTGTTATGAGCGAAATTATTTACGGCATTCACGCAGTGAAAGCCTTGCTTGAGCGTTCACCGCAACGCATTAAAGAAGTGTATATCCTAAAAGGCCGTGAAGATCGCCGATTAATGCCTATCGTGCATGAAATTGAAGCGTTAGGCGTTGTTGTCCAAGTTGCAAATCGCCAGTGGATGGATAGCCAAACTGAAGGGGCAGTCCACCAAGGGATCATCGCGAAAGTTTTACCGGGTAAGCAGTATCAAGAAGGTGATTTACCTGATTTGCTCGAAAGCACTCCATCACCATTCTTACTGGTACTTGATGGCGTGACAGATCCGCACAATTTAGGCGCTTGCTTGCGTAGCGCAGATGCCGCAGGTGTGCATGCAGTGATTGTACCGAAAGACAAATCGGCGCAATTGAATGCAACCGCGAAAAAAGTAGCGTGTGGCGCCGCAGAAAATGTGCCGCTGATCCGTGTCACGAATCTGGCCAGAACATTGCGCTTATTACAAGAATACAATGTTTGGATTGTGGGCACGGCGGGTGAGGCAGACCATAATTTATATCAAAGCAAACTGACGGGCTCTGTTGCATTAGTGATGGGCGCTGAAGGCGAGGGCATGCGCCGTTTAACGCGTGAACATTGCGACGAGTTAATCAGCATCCCGATGGCCGGTTCAGTCTCTTCACTGAATGTGTCAGTAGCGACAGGCGTTTGCTTATTTGAAGCCGTGCGCCAGCGCTTGCCTGTTTCGGGCGAAAAATAATATTTGTGTAAAACTGCATCCATCTCTTGAGTTTTATCTCAGGGATGGGTATAGTTACGCGTCAATTTTTTAGCCGCACTCAACAAGTTCCTTGCCTCCGCGGGCCGCGGTTAACCCAGACAGGAGGCTAATAATCCGTAAGGAGCAACTACTAATGCGTCATTACGAAATCGTTTTTATGGTCCATCCTGACCAAAGCGAACAGGTTCCGGGCATGATCGAGCGTTACAGTGCAGTAATCACTAACGCACAAGGTCAGATTCACCGTCTGGAAGACTGGGGCCGCCGTCAACTGGCTTACCCAATCAACAAACTGCACAAAGCTCACTATGTTCTTCTGAACGTAGAAGCACCGCAGGAAGCGATTGATGAGCTGGAAACTAACTTCCGCTTCAACGATGCCGTTATCCGCAGCATGGTTATGCGCTTAAAACACGCAGTAACAGAAGCTTCTCCAATGGTTAAAGCTAAAGACGAACGTCGTGGCCGTGACCTTTCTGATGATTATCAGGATGAAGAAGTAGAAGAAACTGGGGATTCTGAAGAGTAATTGCGCAGGTGTCCACTAATCGTTTGGTGCTGACAGGCACAGTCTGTAAAGCATTGATTCGAAAAGTGAGTCCGTCAGGCATCCCTCACTGCCAGTTTGTTTTAGAACATCGTTCACAACAACAGGAAGCGGGATTGTCAAGGCAAGCATGGTGCAGAATGCCCATAATTGCTAGCGGGCAAACCTTACAAGCTCATACTCACAGTTTAACGGTCGGCAGTTGGATTACAGTAAGCGGTTTCATTAGTACCCATCAAGGGCGCAATGGGATCAGCAAGATAGTCCTCCATGCCGAGCAGATTGATTTGATAGATTCTGGAGACTAGCCATATGGCACGTTATTTCCGTCGTCGCAAGTTCTGCCGTTTCACAGCGGAAGGCGTTCAAGAGATCGACTATAAAGATATCGCAACGCTGAAAAACTATATCACTGAAAGTGGTAAAATTGTACCAAGCCGTATCACCGGTACTCGTGCAAAATATCAACGCCAGCTCGCTCGTGCTATCAAGCGCGCTCGCTACCTGTCTCTGTTACCATATACTGATCGTCATCAGTAATTGGTACAGTCCATTAACGACTAATAGAGGATAAGGTAATGCAAGTTATTCTGCTTGATAAAGTAGCTAACCTAGGTAGCCTGGGTGATCAGGTTAACGTTAAATCGGGCTATGCTCGTAACTTCTTAGTTCCACAGGGCAAAGCTGTTCCTGCGACTAAGAAAAACATCGAATTCTTCGAAGCACGCCGCGCTGAACTGGAAGCTAAATTAGCTGACGTTCTGGCAGCAGCACAGGCTCGTGCAGCAGCTGTTACTGCTCTGGGTTCTGTAACTTTAGCTTCTAAAGCTGGTGACGAAGGTAAACTGTTCGGTTCAATCGGTACTCGTGATATCGCTGATGCAGTAACTGCAGCTGGCGTTAAAATCGCGAAAAGCGAAGTTCGCCTGCCAAACGGCGTTCTGCGTACTACTGGTGACCACGAAGTTCACTTCCAGTTACACAGCGATGTTTTCGCAGAGCTGAACGTTATCATCGTTGCTGAGTAATCAATAATGATGATAGGTGCTGTCGATTTATCGATGGTGCCAACAAAAAAACACCGGCTAAGTCCGGTGTTTTTTATTTTCTGACATTCCATATTGGCGATCCATTAGTGACTACGGTGTACGGTAGTAACTCCCATCGCTGAGCCTTGCAAAACTATAGGTTTTTCCATCAGAAGCTGTAGTTTCCAGCAACTGAACTTCCCCTTTCCCATTGGCTTTTAAGCGAACTTTTTGCCCCTGACGTAAATTACTCAACGGTTTTTCAGCCCCTTCGACGCGGGCCATGATAAAGGCATCGTTAGCTTGTAAATTATTATCACGGAATAATTGCGCTAGAGTTTTCCCTTTTTGAACCCGGTAATTTTGCCACTCATTTGCCGATGGGCGCGTGACTTGCGGCTCTTGCGGCTGTGTTGGTGGTGTTACCGTTGGCGGTTCAGTTGGTGCAGGCTCTATGGGCTCCGGCACAATTTCAGGTTCTGTTGGTATTCCCTCTACATTACCTTCAGGCTCTTGAATAGGATCAGGTGTGATATCGGGTGTTGTTGGGGGTGGAATGACGATCGGCTGGTTTTGTGGCGTGTTATTCAACGGCTTATCACCCGTTGGCCAAAACAGGGCAACCACAACAATCAACGCTAATACAGCAATGCTATAGAGATGAAATTTCGATAGTTTAACCATCACTCCTCCTTGACGAGGTAATGAACTAATTAAGGCGTATTTATACGCATACTAACACTGTTTTTGCGTAATTTAAGCGCTTGATACGATTTTTCGGAGAACACTGAGCAAATTCATGCGCCACACAGACGTTTTATTATTTAGATTGACGGTTTGGGTTTACCCATAGCAGGGGGGCTGCTATTCTTGTTTTTTTAGCAAAAACCATATGGGTATTTTCATGGCAAACCAAAATTTTGATTCAGTAGAAGCTCAAGCAAGCTACGGTATTGGCCTACAAGTTGGGCAGCAATTATTAGAGTCTGGTCTAGAAGGTTTAGTACCAAACGCAATTTTAGCAGGTCTGGTTGATGCATTAGAAGGCAACATGCCATCTGTGCCTGTTGAAACCTTGCACAAAGCATTACGTGAAATTCATGAACGTGCAGATGAAGTTCGTGTTGCTCGCCAAGCTGCAATGGCGGAAGAAGGCCAGAAATTCCTCGATGAAAACCAAAAACGCGAAGGCGTTTCAACAACTGAATCTGGTTTGCAATTCTCTGTGATCAACCAAGGCGAAGGCGCTATCCCATCTCGCTCTGACCGTGTTCGTGTTCATTACACTGGCCGTTTAATTGATGGCTCTGTGTTTGATAGCTCCGTTCAACGTGGTCAGCCAGCTGAATTCCCAGTCAGCGGCGTGATCCCAGGTTGGATCGAAGCACTGACGCTGATGCCTGTTGGTTCTAAATGGGAACTGTATATCCCTCATGAATTAGCTTATGGTGAGCGCGGTGCAGGTGCATCAATTCCACCATTTAGCACACTTGTTTTTGAAGTTGAACTGTTAGAAATTTTATAAGAATAGCGATTTTAATCACTATTTGAATTGATGCCTTGGTGTTTTTCTGCGCCAAGGCATTTTTTATGGCGTAAATTTTATGCACTTGCTACTCTTGCTGTAAAGGTCAACGGGAGAGAGGTGAATAACATGCTACAACAAATTTGCGAACTGGCTCAAGAAGCGGGTTATGCCATTATGGAAACTTACAATGCACAAGAGCCATTGCGGGTTGATCATAAAAGTGACAACTCCCCTGTCACGGAGGCGGATATTGCCGCACACCATATTATTGCCGCTGGTCTAACACGCATTGCCCCTGATATTCCACAGCTTTCAGAAGAAGATCCACCTGAGTGGTCGGTAAGGCAACACTGGCAGCGTTATTGGTTGATTGACCCACTTGATGGCACCAAAGAATTCATTAACCGCAATGGGGATTTTACTGTCAATATTGCGCTAATTGAAAACGGTGTCCCAGTTATGGGGGTCGTATATGCCCCCGCAAAAGGGTTACTTTACTATGCAGAGGGAAACCAAGCATGGAAAGAAGAAGGTGGTCATAAGCAGCAAATCCATGTGTATGATGGGAAACCGCCCGTGATTGTCATCAGCCGTTCCCATCAAGATAGCGAGTTAATGGATTATTTAGCGCAAATGGGGGAGCACACGACCGCTGAAATTGGTTCATCACTCAAGTTCTGCCTTGTCGCGGAAGGAAAAGCGCAGCTTTACCCACGGTTTGGACCGACGAATATTTGGGATACCGCCGCAGGTCATGCAGTTGCGATTGGTGCGGGGGCGAAAGTGGTTGATTGGAACGGAAAAACGTTAGATTACACACCGAGGGAGTCATTCTTGAACCCGGGCTTTCGCGTAATTTTGTTCTAATACTCGATAAAGGTTGGGAAGTGATTTCCCAACCTTATCAATGTTTAATTATCTAATTGCAGCACTTTAGCGGTTGCAGTACGAATATCTAAACACGCTTTTGCATCTTGTTTTAAATCAATGCCATAAGTTGGAATAATCGCTTTTAGCTTCGCTTCCCAGCCATCAGCTTTAAGCTGATCCGCAAAACAGTCTTTGAGTACGTTTAAGGCAATAAAGGCTGCGGTTGATGCGCCTGGAGATGCGCCCATCAGTACAGTGAATGATTTATCTGCGCTGGTAATCAGCTCGGTACCAAACTCCAAAACCCCTTTTTTATCGTGATCTGGCTTGATAATTTGCACACGTTGGCCAGCGACAACTTCTTTCCAATCTTCATGCTGTGCATCTGGGTAGAACTTTTGCAATGTAGCAAATTGGTGTGCGGAGGTTTGCAGTACTTGCCCCACGAGGTATTCCGCGAGTGACCAGTTATCTTTTGCAATCGCCAGCATTGGCTCAATATTGTTGAGGCGAATAGATTCAAACAGGTCTAAATAAGAGCCATGTTTTAAAAATTTACTGGAAAAACCAGCATATGGGCCAAACAGTAAGGAACGTTTTCCGCCAATAATTCGCGTATCTAAATGTGGAACTGACATTGGTGGAGAACCTTTGTCGGCTTTTCCATACACTTTTGCATGATGTCGAGCCGCGACTTTTTCATCATCACAGCGTAGCCAAATACCACTGACAGGGAAGCCACCATAGCCTTTTCCTTCAGGGATACCTGATTTTTGCAATAGTTCAATAGCGCGCCCACCAGCGCCAACAAACACAAATTTTGCCGATGTAATGTGTTTTTCGTGGGTCAGTAAGTTTTTGACTTCCACATTCCAACGGCCATCAGGGGTTTGTGTGACATCAACGACTTCATGCTTATAGTGAAGTGAAAAACCTGACTGTTCACTAAGTTGCGCCATCAATAAGTGCGTTAGTGCACCATAATCAACGTCCGCACCTGTTACCACACGCGTGACGGCAATATTTTTGTCGTCTTCACGGCCTTCCATTAACAACGGTGCCCAATCATTGATTTGTTTTGGATCATCACTGTATTCCATATTGTGATAGCAGTGGTGAGCGGACATTTGCTTAAAGCGCTGTTGTAAGAATTTGACATTGTCGGCGCCCCAAACAAAGCTCATATGGGGGCAAGGGTGAATAAAATCGCGTGGGTTTTTGATTTTCCCTTTTGTGACAAGGTATGACCATAACTGGCGGGATAAATCAAATTCTGTATTTACTTCAAGGGCTTTGCTGATATCGACAGTGCCATCAGGGTTTGGCGGGGTGTAGTTCATCTCACAGTTGGCTGCGTGACCTGTTCCTGCGTTATTCCACGGGTGTGAGCTTTCCTGCGCGCAATCATTTAAGCGTTCAAAAACCGCAACCGTCAGCGATGGTTCAAGTTCTTTTAAGAACGTACCGAGTGTCGCACTCATGATCCCTGCACCGATCAGCGCAATATCAACATTTTCTGCTATAGGTTTAGTCATAAAAAAGCCTCTATTTTTTGGTCGGTGTGAAGCACAGATCAGTGCCTTCTTGATAGACAACATAAGCACGCCGCCATGGGTCATCACCGATCAACCGCCACTTATGGCCTGTTCCGGTATTATCTTGAGCGAGTAAAATATCACCTGGATTAATTATAAATTTAGAACCATCTTTGGTTTCAAATTCTAAGGTGCCAGTGAGCGTGATCACATAACGAGGAACGGGATCTTTATGCCAATCCCATGATCCACCTGACACGGTTTCACGGAAAGTCAGTTCGCTGACTGAAATGGCTGGGGTTTGACTATCTCCACGGGCAACACTATCGAGTTCCAGCGTGCCTTCTTCAAACAGGGAATTTCCATCTTCACCTGTCCACATACGAACACAACGTATCATCTTATTTAGCTCCTTAATGAAAATGGCATAGCTTGAAAATTAATTTAGATTCATTAGTGATAAAAATAGGGTTCGTAAAATGACAATATTAAAATGGCGAGAATATAATGTTTTTAATCTAAGGTTTTTTAAGGGGCAGGTCAAAGTGAAAGTACCTTTATTTATAATAAAGACGGTGCATTTGTATTTAATTGAATTATAAGATTTATTTCAATCGAGTTTCGATTGTCGTTTGTTGATTGGCTTAAATTAAACACCTCTTTTAATGAGTGAAATATATAAGCAATCACGGCATAAAAATAAAGAAAGATAAGATGAAGCTCACAGCAATGTATTTAAATTGTGGTGAGCTGATAAAGGCCATTAGCTTTTCAGAATTGAATGTAAGGCAAGGTGCTGTATTAACATAATTGTCTTACCATCGGCAATTTCCCCTGTTTTGATAGCTTCAAGTGCTTTAGGGAATGCCCACTCTAACACTTCAATATCTTCACCTTCTTCTGCAAGCCCGCCCCCTGCATTGCTGCGGTTATTATCGTTATATTCAGCGATATAAAAATGCAGTTTTTCTGTGACAGAGCCAGGGCTCATAAAGGCTTCAAACACTTTTTCCAGTTTATCCACCTTGAAGCCTGTTTCTTCTTCGGCTTCGGCAATAATTCGTGCCTCTGGTGAAGCATTTTCAAGTAGGCCTGCTGCTGCTTCAATTAAAAAGTGAGGGTAACCACTCACATACATTGGCATGCGAAATTGACGGATGAGAATAATGCTGTTTTTAGCTTTGTTGTACAGCAAAATAACGGCGCCGTTTCCCCTGTCATACACTTCGCGCTCTTGTTGTTGCCAACTTCCATCGCGCCTTCGTAGTTCGTAGGTATATTTTTTTAAAATATACCAATTATCTGAGAGAAGTTTTTCTTGGATATTACGCAGTTTCGGTTGTTTAACAGTCATTGCATGGCCTTAGCGAACAAGTATATTTAAGGCTAATTTAGCACCGTTAAAAACAGCAAGAAATAAGATTTTGAGGAAAGCCAGCTTTCTACTAAGGGCTGAAAGCTGGCGATATAACCGCTGGGCTTAATTATTTGATTAACTGAATTTGTTTAACTTCAACTTCTCTTGAATTCCAATCTTTATCGATTTTACCGCGAATTTCGATTTTATCTTTTGGTGTGACATTAATACCATTCCAGCGTTTTTCGCTGATCTCAAGGTTAATGGTACCTGTACCGTCAGTAAATTCATAATGCTTATGATCAAGCTGTTTAACAATATTACCACGCAAGATAACCCAGCTATCATCTGACATATCAAGTGCTTTTGCGACGGTCATTTCACCACTATTTGGACCAATAAAACCGCCAGCTTGGGTATTTTGTGTTGTTGTATTGGCAACAGCACCTGGGCCATCAAAACCGCCATTAGCAGCAAAAACTGGCGCGGAAGCAAGGGCGGCAACTAAAGCAATTAAAGGTAATTTTTTCATCGTTGTTATCTCCAAATAAAACATGAACGGGTTCGTATGGAGGGTATTAAAACAGGTAAATCTTAACAGGATCTTAAGAAACTCGCATAATGCATTATATTTTTAATTTGCTTAATAATAGCTAGTCATCTTCTCGAGTATAAGATAAATATAATAATATTCCGATATGGGGGAATTATGCGTATTTTATTAATTGAAGATGACAGACTGATTGGTGACGGATTAAAAGTCGGTTTAACGCAGCTTGGGTTTACTGTCGACTGGTTTATGGATGGAAAACAGGGGCAACGTGCATTATTTGATGCACCCTATGATGCAGTCGTTCTGGATTTATCCCTGCCAAATATTGATGGTATGGATATTTTAAAGCACTGGCGCACAGAAGGGCGGGATGAGCCTGTGTTAATTCTGACAGCGCGGGATGCCCTCGATCAACGAGTTCAAGGTTTACAACAAGGTGCAGATGACTACTTATGTAAGCCTTTCGCATTGATGGAAGTGATGGCTCGTTTGCAAGCGTTGATCCGCCGTAGAAGTGGGCAGCTCACTCCCAAACTCAGTCATGGCGAGGTTGAAATGGATCCTGTCGCGATGACAGTGACGGTACACGGCGAGCCTGTTCAACTCAAAGGTAAAGAATTAGCGTTGCTTTCCCTATTTTTGCACAACCCAAACAAAGTATTATCCCGCGCGCTGATTGAAGAAAAGCTTTATAACTGGGATGAAGAAGTCTCAAGCAATTCTGTCGAGGTGCATATTCACCATTTAAGGCGCAAATTGGGGAATAAATTTATTCGGACAATCCACGGTGTGGGTTATCGACTCGGTGATAATGAACAATGAAAACGTTTAGTTTGCGGCTAAAGCTCACCTTAACATTATTATTGCTTGCGTTGCTGACGTGGGGAATTGCCAGCTCATTAGCATGGTACCAAACTTATAAGACTATCAATGAGTTATTTGATACGCAGCAGATGGCTTTTGCTAAGCGATTGTCGGTATTGCCTTCAGATCTTGAGTTAACGAAACCCTCACTCACCAAAACAAAAAAATTATTACGTAAGAACCGTGGCCATCAGGACGATGATGCACTCGCGTTTGCCGTATTTACCCCAGAAGGGGAAATGGTGCTCAATGATGGTGATAATGGCCGTGATATTGGTTTTGAGTTTACGCGAGAAGGCTTTGCAGATGGCATGATGAAGGGGAGCGATGACCCTTGGCGGTTTGTCTGGCTAAAGTCTCAGGATGGGCAGTATGTGATTGCAGTCGGGCAGGAGTGGGAATATCGCCAAGAAATGGCGACAGATATTATGGTCGCGCAATTTATGCCATGGCTGGTGGCTTTACCCGTGATGCTATTGATATTTTTATGGTTATTAACTCGTGCATTACGCCCCCTTAAAGATGTTGCAAACCAGCTGTATCGTCGAAAGCCCAATGAGTTAACACCAATACGAGTGACACGGATCCCCAGTGAAGCGAGGCCTATTATCGACTCTGTTAATGGGCTATTTGGTCGCATTAACCAAATGTTTGTGCGTGAAAGGCAATTTACGTCTGATGCTGCCCATGAGTTACGTAGCCCCCTTGCGGCATTAAAAGTGCAGGCGGAAGTTGTTCAAATTGCAGGAGATGACCGTGAAATTCGCTGCCATGCAGTCGCAAATTTAACGGAAGGTATCGATAGGGCAACCCGACTTGTTGACCAATTACTGACATTATCACGATTAGAGTCTTCAGCACAGTTGGAGGATACCAGTGAATTGACGTGGGAAGGCTTGATTGATGCGGCAGTGAAAGAGATTGAGCCAGAGGCAATAAGCCAACAAACGACCATTATTCAAACCGTTGTTTCAACACCAAAGCCTTTTCAAGGACAAGCACTGCTCCTTAGCGTGTTATTGCGCAATTTACTTCACAATGCCATTCGTTATGGTAAAGAAAAGGGTGAAGTAAAAATTACATTGTATACGGAACACCTTGAAATCCAAGATAATGGTGAGGGTGTAACGCCAGATGTATTACAGCGTTTAGGGGAGCGTTTTTATCGCCCTCCGGGGCAAGAGAAAACAGGCAGTGGATTGGGACTGTCTATTGTTAAACGCATTGCTGAACTACATAACCTGCAAGTGGTTTTTACCCATGGCGATACAGGCGGCTTTTGCGTCAATATTATTTGGTCACACTAAATACCCTTAACAACCGTGATTGTTTATTAGCAAAATAGAGATAATTATGCATATTTACAATAAGGGAATTTTAGAATAACTCACTATTTTTGAAAAATACTGCGATAAGTTAATCCCCTCATTTGTGGCTAATTAAATGAAGGGATTGATGGCGCAACTATTTTAAAGTGGAAATGAGTAAGCCAATGACTTTTTCAATCTCTTGTGAATTTAGCTCGCCATCTTTGAAAAATAGTACTTTTCCTTGGTTATCCAGTACGATAATCGCAGAGCTTTCAGGTTTTAACCCCCACGCTGCTTTTACTACGCCATCACTATCGACAATAAACTGTGAGTAAGGAAACTCTTTTTTGCTGTCCTCAACGCTGTTTTTAACAAAAACCCCTGTCCCAAAAATCGCATCATCCGTATTAATAATTGTGGTGGTTTGATAGGTATCATGCGGGAATCTAGCGCTTTTAATGGCTTCGATCAGTGGGGCATTGAGCTCTTTTGCAGATGAACGCCCCGCAATATGTTGGATAGTGCGTACTTTTCCGACTAATTGCTGGCTTTTCCATGGTTGGTAATCGAGTTTATTGTCTTTATTGAGGATTAACTCGCCTTTATCAGAGACGGAAACCGCAGGAACAGATTGATTAATTTGAATATTAGCAGCAGTTGCCATCGCGGATAAGCTGAGTAAGCAAATGGAGATGAAGACGTTTCTAAACATAAAAGCCCCTTGAATTGTACTGTGAATATATGAGCCCGAAGATTATTTGTTTCTCCGTGTATTTATAGCATAGCTCATCGGATGAGTTTCAATAGGAAATTTAACATTTTTTTAAAGTTTAGAATAAATACACTGTTTAGCAGTAATTTAACAGTTAGTTGACAGTGTCATGTTATGTCAGCAAATTGAATAAAACTGCAATTTTAGAACCAAAGTCGAAATTTCTGGTCTATGATTATTGTACGGTATGCAATATGAGGTGCCGTACGTAAGAACAAAGGGGAGGATAAGTTCGAATGAAAATTTTTAACCGTTATAACCCATCTAAAATTGCTCTTTATGTTAAAACACTTTTCAGTGGTCGGCTCTATATAAAGGATTTTGGGGCATTTGAGTTTAATTATGGGAAGATTTTACCACCAAAAGTCAGTGATAAACGCCATTACAGTGTGATGAGCGAAGTTAACAAACAAGTTTTATTGCTACAGGCTGAATTAGGGTAGGTTAATCAACATTGAGTTTTGATTAATAACGCGCCACACAGGGTGGCGCATTGAAAGAAACGGCTTCGCTAGCAAGCACTAATGTTCAGTATCTTTTGTTTGCTGTTTTGCGTCAGCCGTTTCAATGGCATTTTTACCTGGCTGTACAACAACTGGTGAAGGTGCAGCAGTAATCCGTGTAACAAGCAACTGGTCAATTTTATAGTTGTCGATATCCACCACTTCAAACTTATAGCCAGCGTATTTCACGTAATCTGTACGTTTTGGCATTCTTCTCAAGCGGTACATCATAAAGCCAGCGATAGTTTCATAGTTGCTAAAGTCTGGGAAATCATCGATATCTAAAATACGTTGTACATCTTCGATAGGTGTTCCACCGTCAACGAGCCACGAGTTTTCATCGCGTACGACAATTTGCTCTTCCTGTCCTGAACCGACTAAATCACCCATTAGAGTAATCATAACGTCATTGATGGTGATGACCCCCATTACTAAGGCGTATTCGTTGAGGATGACGGCAAAATCGACACCGTTGTTTTTAAACGCTTCCAACGTATCCGATAGCGAAAGTGTATCTGGTACCATCAGAGTGCTACGGATATGCACGCCGTCAGTTAAGCTTAAACTTTGCCCATTCAGCACGCGATTCAGTAATTCTTTGGAATCAACATAACCAATAACATGGTCAATATCCCCTTCACATACGAGGAATTTGGAGTGTGGCTGAGTGGAAATTTTATGTTTAATACTGTCTTCTGATTCGGTTTTATCAAAATAAATAATGCTTTCACGCGGTGTCATTGCAGAAGGTACAGTACGTGACTCTAATTCGAATACATTTTCAATTAATTCATGTTCTTGTTTACGTAAAACACCCGCAACGGCTCCCGCTTCTACCACCGCAAAAATATCATCAGAAGTAATATCTTCATTACGAGAGACAGGTAATTTGAATAGTTTAAAAAATAGGTTGGCAAGGCCATTAAAGAACCAAACAAGAGGGCTTAATACCACTAAACAAAAGCGCATTGGATTAACGATACGGATAGCAATAGCCTCAGGCTTCACCATACCAACGCGTTTTGGCGTTAAGTCAGCCACTAAAATAAATAAGCTTATTACAATGGTAAATGAGAGAACAAACGCGATTTTTTGCGCCCATTCAGGGGATAAAAACTGAATGAAAACATCATATAAAGCCGGGGAAAAGGCTGACTCGCCGACAATACCCGCAAGGATGGCAACGGCATTTAAACCAATTTGTACCACGGTAAAAAACATACCGGGCATTTCTTGTAATTTCAGAACACGAGCCGCGTTAATATTGCCTTCATCGGCCATTAGCTTGAGTTTTATGCGGCGGGAAGCTGCCAGTGAAATTTCTGACAAAGAGAAAAATGCACTAATAGCACATAATAAAAGGACGATCAGTAAACTGTTGAGCATAAGTTATCCAGCCTTTCAAAGGGTGAATTTATTAAATTCAAAAATCTTTAAAGGCATAGTCTCGAATATTAAAATATATTGAGTAAGCAAATATACGGTGCGCGACATGCGCAAATTGTTGATATGTGTCGTTAGTATAGATGGGTGGCGAGATATTCGTCAATATTCTTCATTCTTCGCGCTGTAGGGGGGGGCTTCTCTCAGCTACTCGGGTCAATATTCTTCATTCTTCGCGCTGTAGGGGTGTTGGCTTCATAAAACTTCCCAAATCACATACTTGTGTATGCTCATTGGGATAGTTTTCTTTGCCGCCTACCTACAGCACAAATAATTTTGAATATATTTATTTCTGAAATATTAATTAAAGAATAAATAAAAGATAAATCAGTTATGTGCTAAATAGTTAAAGACGGTGGCATGCAAACACCGATACCGCCTAAGCCGCAGTAGCCATTTGGATTTTTATACAGATACTGCTGGTGGTAATCCTCAGCAAAATAAAAGGTTTCCAATGGCGTGATTTCTGTAGTGATTGGGCGAATATCGTTTTGTGCCTTCATGGCTTCTTGGTAGGCCTGCAACGTTATCATCGCTTGCTGGTCTTGTTCTTCTGTTAGTGTATAAATGCCTGAACGGTACTGACTACCGATATCGCCCCCTTGGCGCATGCCTTGGGCGGGGTCGTGGTTTTCCCAAAATAGCGTTAATAGTTGAGCGTAACTGATAACTTGTGGGTCAAAGACAACGCGTACAGCTTCTGCGTGGCCTGTTCGGCCTGAACAAACTTCTTCATAGGTTGGGTTAGGTGTTACACCACCGCAATAACCCGCAGAAGTAGTATAAACCCCCGGTTGCTGCCAAAATAATCGTTCTACTCCCCAAAAACAACCCATTGCAAAATAAGCAATTTCCATATTCTTAGGAATAATCTCAATCGAATGATGGCTAACAGCGTGATATGGTGAATAAGAAAGTGCGCTGGTTCTGCCAGGCAGAGGCTGTGAAATATTTGCAGAGTGAAATTTATTAAAAGGCATAATGATTCCTATTGGTCTTGACCACACAAATAAGCTAAAAATTAGGATAAAAACTTGTGTCTCGCGCTAATTTTACTCAAAATAAATTGATATGAAGCCTTTAGTCAATCTTTTTACCACCTTAGGAGCAGGCGTGTCGAAATACCCTCTAATCTGTTTTCTCTGCTTAACTGCGGCTGTGCCGGTTGTGCATGCAGCTAATCTTCGTCTTAATATAGAAGGACTTGAAGGACAACTTAATCAAAACGTTCGAGTACAGCTTTCTAATATATCTCAAGACGAAGTGGTGCCCAATGGCCGTTTTAGAGCGCGTGTCGAGAAAGCAATTCAAGAAGGTTTAAAGCCGCTGGGTTATTACGAACCGACTGTTGAATTTAGCTATGAAGAAAAAACACCCCCTGCGCGTTCGATATTAACGGCAAAGGTGAACCCGGGTGAGCCTATCTTACTAAAAGGCGTGAAGGTTGAACTTCAAGGTGGGGCAAAAACAGATCCAGATTTTAAAGAGATGGTGTGGAAATTTACGCCAAGGCTCGATATCGTGCAAAACGATGGTCACTATGAAGATTTTAAAGGCCGCTTTGGTAGCTTAGCGATCCGTAAAGGCTATTTTGACGCGGTGATGGAGAAAAGCCAGCTAGGGATTTCGCTTGAGCACCACGCTGCCTATTGGGATTTTGATTTTAATAGTGGCGAACGTTATCGGTTCGGCTCCATTTCTTATCAAGGTTCACAAATTCGCTCAGATTACCTCAATAACCTCGCTCCTTTTAAAGAAGGGGAGTATTACACGTCAGAACAGCTTGCCGAGTTTAACCGCCGTTTAGCGGAAACTGGTTGGTTCTCTTCCGCGATTGTGACGCCAAATATTGCTAAAGCACGTGGTGACGGTACAGACGTACTACCAATGGAAGGGGTGATGGTGCCACGGGCGAGGAACTTTATCGAGCTTGGTGGTGGTTACGCAACGGATGTGGGCCCTCGCGTGAAAGCGACATGGAACAAACCGTGGGTGAATTCGCGAGGCCAAAGCTTAACGTCTAGCATCAGCCTGTCTCAACCAGAGCAAGTGATTGATGCAAGTTATAAGATTCCCTTAAAAGCGAATCCGCTAGAGCAATATTATGCGGTACAAGGCGGGTTTAAGCGTACTGACTTGAATGATACCCAAGCAAATACAACAACGCTGAATGTGTCTCGTAACTGGGAATACTCATCGGGTTGGCAATATGGCGTCAATATGCGTTGGATGTTGAGTAACTTTACCCAAGCGAACGTCACGAATACCACGATGCTGTTATATCCGGGGGCTTATGTCAGCCGTATCCGCCAACGTGGTGGTGTGATGCCAACGTGGGGAGACAGCCAGCGCTACTCCATTGACTACTCAAATAAAATTTGGGGTTCTGATATCGACTTTGCGGTTTTACAAGCCAAAAATGTGTGGATCAGAACGCCGTGGGAAGGTCATCGTTTCATTGTGCGTGGTAACGTCGGCTGGATTGAAACCAACGCTTTTGACAAAGTCCCACCTGACTTGCGTTTCTTCGCAGGGGGCGATGGTAGCGTGCGTGGTTATGGTTATCAAAAAATCTCGCCAGAGGATAGCCGTGGTAAGCTTACCGGTGCCTCAAAACTGGCTGTTGGCTCAGTTGAATACCAATATAATTTCACCGGAAACTGGTGGGGGGCGACCTTCGTAGATAGCGGTGAAGCCGTCAATGACATTAAAACCAGTGACTTCAAAACGGGGGCTGGTGTTGGCGTGCGCTGGGTTTCCCCTGTTGGGCCAATTAAATTTGACCTAGCAACACCGATTGGTGATTCCAATAATGACAAAATTCAGTTTTATATCGGTTTGGGGACAGAGTTATGAGGTGGTTGAAGTGGTTAAAATGGGTCAGCCTTGCCATTTTATTGATTCTGGTTCTGGTGATTGGTGCGCTTAGCTGGGTAATTGGCACGAAATCAGGTTTTCACTTTGCCTTAAATTCAGTAACACGGTTTGTCCCTGAATTAACCATTGATGGAATTGATGGTGATATTCGAGATCTCACCTTAACGGGTGTGAAATACCAAATGTCGGGTGTAGATGTGAATGCAGGGAAACTGCATCTGGCACTGAAATTAAGGTGTTTAACCAGCCGTGAACTGTGTATTAATGCATTAGGCACGGAAAATGTCACGGTTAACGTTGATACCTCACAGTTTCCACCATCGGAAGAGACCCCGCCTTCTGAGCCGCTGACAGAGCTAAAAGCGCCTTTAACGATTCGTTTAAGCCAGCTGTCATTGGTGGAAACACATGTCACTGTAGATGGTATGGCTATCGATTTAGCGAAATTTACCACTGGGGCGACGTGGGAAGGGAAAGCGATTACCCTTACGCCGACGGATATTATTGATTTAGCAATAAACTTGCCTGAAGACCCACAAGCACAGCCTGTTGAAGAAAAGCAGCCAGACCCGACACCAATTAATGAGCAAAAATCTCTTGGTGATGAGCTTAAGGCTTTATTTTCAAAACCATTATTAGCCGAGTTGCCAGAAGTCATTCTCCCTGTTGATTTAAATGTGGAAGGGATCAATGCCTCGAATTTCCAATTAACGGGCAGTACTGACGTTAAAATCAACCAATTGCACCTTAGTTTGTCCAATCAAGGGCAACAAGTGTTGGTTAAACAGCTTAAAGTGGATGCACCGCAAGGTAATGTATCGTTATCTGGGACCGCAACACTGCAAGATAAATGGCCCGTTTCATTGTCGGTGATTGGGGAAAGTCGTTTAGAGGATTTAGATGGGCAGAAAGTCGATTTATCCCTCAAAGGCGGTCTGATTGATGAATTGAAGTTAGCGCTCAATTTACAAGGGCCAATTAATGCCACGCTTGATGCTGAAACGGACTTATCCCAAGCCGATTTACCGATTTTACTCACTCTTGAAAGCGATAAACTAGCATGGCCACTAGTCGGCGATGCGCAGTATCAATTAGATGGCACGCGCTTGCGCTTAAATGGTCGTCCATCGGCCTATGATTTATCGTTGCGTTCAGCTATCACGGGGCAAGACTTACCGCCATCGACCTTGATGCTGGATGCAAAAGGTAATGAAGAGCAAATTAATTTAACGCGTTTACGCCTTGCAGCGTTGCAAGGAAATGCGGATATCACTGGTGTGGCTGATTGGAGCAAGGCGATTAGCTGGAATGCGGTTCTGACACTGTCAGGGATCAATACTGCAAAACAGTACCCAGAATGGCCAGCAAAAGTGGACGGTAAGATTGCCACCCGCGGTAGCTTATACGGTGGCAGTTGGCAGTTAGATATCCCTGAAATTATGCTCGATGGTAATGTTAAAAATAACTTACTCAAAGCGCGTGGACAGGCGAAAGGTAACGCCGCTGGCCAATGGGATATCCCGCATTTTAATTTAGCGTTAGGCAAGAATAATGTGGATGTTAAGGGCTCTCTCGCTGAGAAATGGAACCTTGATGCCAAAATTAGTGCACCTGCGCTCAATGGCTTATTGCCAGGGCTTGGTGGGGTGATTGCTGGGGATGTGAAATTACGCGGTAATTTGCAGACGCCAGAAGCCTTAGTTGACCTCACTGCCCGAGGCGTGAAATGGCAAAATGACCTAGCTATCGAAAATGTCGCTATCAAAGGTAATGTTGCGACCGGTGAGCAAATTAAAGGGGATTTATCCGTTGTTTTACGTCAGTTAAGGCAAGGGGATTTAGTCGTTAGCAACCTGACGTTAGATGCCAAAGGTAGCGAAAAACAGCATACCCTGAAATTAAACATGAAAGGCGAACCTGTTTCTGGCCAATTGGCGTTAGCGGGCGGGTTTGATCGCCAAACTGAGGTGTGGAAAGGGACGTTATCAAATACGTTATTTGATACGGTAGTGGGCGAATGGCGCTTAAATCAAGCCATGTCACTCAATTATGCCAATCAAACGCAAGAAGTGATCATTGGCAGCCATTGTTGGGTGAATCCAAACGCGCGTTTATGTGTGCCAAAACCAATTAAGGCAGGGAAAAGCGGCAGCGCAGATATTGTGTTAGAGCGCTTTGACTTAGCGATGATAAAACCGTTTATGCCAAAAGATACCCGTGTTAGCGGTGTATTTAGTGGTAAAGCGAATGCGAGCTGGAAAGCCGATGGTAGCATGCCTCAAGTGCAGGTCGATTTACGTGGTAATGATGTCAAAGCGACCCAGTTTGTTGAAGGAACGCGTTTACCTGTCGCATTTGATACGTTAACACTCAGCGCCGCCTTGAAAAACGGCAAAGCCGACCTTAATTGGTTATTTGGCCTCGCCAATAACGGGCAGATGCGCGGAAACCTACAAGTTTCCGATATCGAAAAACGCCGTTTGTTATCAGGTAATGTTGAAATCAATTCCATTACCTTGGATTTAATCAAACCGTTACTGGGCCAAAAAGAGGTGGCTAACGGGCGTTTAAATGCCAATTTACGCTTAGGGGGTTCTGCCAATAACCCGCTGCTAAATGGGAATTTATCGCTTTCCAGTTTAGAAATTAAGTCTGCGATGATCCCATTCGATATTAAAAGTGGTCATTTAGGTGTTAATTTCAATGGTACTAGCTCGGTGATGAAGGGGCAGATCAACACACCAGAAGGCTACCTGAACATTGATGGTGATGCGGATTGGCGCAATATCAATGCATGGCGGGCGCAAGTGATGGCACGAGGGAACAACCTGCGTGTGTCTATGCCACCGATGATTAAAATTGATGTGCAGCCCGATATCGTGTTTGATGCGTCACCATCGCTCTTGACGCTAAGTGGTTCAGTGACTATCCCTTGGGCGAGAATTACGGTTCAGGAGTTACCTGAGTCAGCAGTGAGCGCATCATCCGATGTGGTGATGTTAGACAGTAACTTGAAGCCGATTGAGGAAAAAGCGCCTTCGATTCCGATTCAAACCAATTTGGATATTAAAATTGGTAATGATGTGCAGTTAGATGCGTTTGGCCTAAAAGCGCGCTTAACAGGGTTACTGAAGGTATTACAGAATAAGCAAGGGCTGAGCTTGAATGGTCAAATTGACATTCCAGCAGGGCGTTTCCGTGCTTATGGTCAGGACTTGATTGTCCGTAAAGGGCAAATTCAGTTCTCAGGTCCGGCGGACCAACCGTTCTTAAATTTAGAAGCGATTCGTAACCCAGAGAACACGGCGGATGATGTCATCGCAGGTGTTAAGGTCACAGGGCTTGCAGACAAACCGAAAGTCGAGATATTCTCTGAGCCAGCCAAGACGCAACAAGAAGCACTTTCTTATCTGTTAAGAGGGGAAGGCTTAGAAAGTGGTGACGCAAATGGCTCACAAATGACGTCGATGATTATCGGCCTAGGCGTGGCTCAAAGTGGTCAACTGGTGGGTAAAATCGGTGAAACATTTGGGGTTTCTGATCTGGCGCTCGATACGCAAGGTGTGGGAGACGGTTCCCAAGTTGTGGTAAGCGGTAAGATAACTAATGATTTACAAGTGAAGTATGGTGTTGGTATCTTTGACTCCTTGGCAACGTTAACCCTACGTTATCGATTAATGCCAAAATTGTATTTAGAAGCTGTGTCTGGTGTAAATCAGGCCTTGGATCTCCTTTACCAATTTGAGTTTTAGATTATGCGTGTAATTGTTTATGGCAGCTTAAGACAAAAGCAAGGAAATCATCACTGGATGACTTATGCTCAATTGTTAGGTGAGCATAAGCTAGAAGGCTATGAACTGTATGATCTTGGATTTTATCCCGCTGTGGTGAAAGGCGATGGCGCAATTGAGTGCGAAGTGTATCGCATCAATCCATCGATTTTAACCGAGCTAGATGAGCTTAAGAAAAACTCTCAGGATTATGTAAGAGAGTTAATCCCAACGCCATATGGCAATGCTTGGATTTATCTATATAAGCATTCGGTTGATGGCCTGCGCCAAATTAAAAGCGGCGACTGGCTCAAACGTGATGAAGAAAAATAACCACACACTATTTTGTTGAGTGGACAATGTGCAGTACGCCGGCAATATAGCCGGCGTTTTTACATTTAAAGGCATAAAAAAAGCTCTGGGGTTAGCCAGAGCCTTCAATCATATTCCCTGAGAGGAAATTATTTTTTTGCAGCGCGTTCGAAAGAGGCAACGATTTCCGCTTTCGCAGCTTCTACGTTATCCCAACCGTCAACTTTAACCCACTTACCTTTTTCTAAGTCTTTGTAATGTTCAAAGAAGTGAGTGATTTGAGCTTTCAGTAACTCAGGGATATCGTTCACATCTTTAATGTGATCGTATTCTTTGCTCAGTTTAGTGTGTGGAACCGCCACTAATTTTGCATCTTCACCTGATTCGTCGGTCATTTTCAGGACGCCAACTGGGCGGCAACGAATGACTGAACCCGGTTGTAATGGGTATGGCGTTGGGACTAACACGTCAACTGGGTCACCATCTAAAGACAGTGTGTTGTTGATATAACCGTAGTTGCACGGATAGAACATCGCTGTTGACATGAAACGGTCTACAAACAGCGCGCCAGATTCTTTATCAACTTCGTATTTGATAGGATCTGCGTTAGCTGGAATTTCGATGATAACGTAGATATCTTCTGGCAGATCTTTACCTGCCGGTACATTGTTCAGGCCCATTTAAATGCATCCTTTGTGTGAATAATGAATTTACCCGCTGACTATTAACGTATTGATTAAATAGTGTTAGTTATTGACTTTCAAGTCACTCACTTTTTCGGGTAGATAGCGTGGGGGACATTATAGCCGTAAAAAGGGGCAAAACTCACTAGTTGGCGAAAAAAAGGGACAAAAAAGGCGGGAAACCCCGCCTGAGCATCAGTGAATTGGATTATTCAGCGTCTGGGAATTCACGCATGAATGATTCAGCTTTCTCCACCATGGACTCAGTTCCGACGAAGAACGGGGCACGCTGGTGTAATTCACTTGGGATGAGGTCTAAAATACGGTTCGCACCATCGCTTGCTTTACCGCCAGCTTGTTCAGCTAAGAATGCAATTGGGTTGCACTCATACAGTAGACGCAGTTTTCCATTCGGGTGACTTGCCGTGCTTGGGTAGATGTAGATACCCCCTTTGAGCAAGTTACGGTGGAAGTCTGCCACTAAAGAGCCAATATAGCGTGTGGTATAAGGACGGTTTGTTGCTTTATCTTCTTCTTGGCAGTATTTAATGTACTTTTTAACGCCCATAGGGAACTTGATGTAGTTACCTTCGTTAATGGAATACATTTTACCTTCCGATGGGAACATGACTTTCTCATGGGATAAGCAGAACACGCCTAAAGATGGGTCATAAGTAAACGCATGTACGCCAACACCTGTGGTATAAACCAACATGGTTGATGAGCCGTAAACAACGTAACCCGCAGCAACTTGGCGGTTACCTGGTTGCAGGAAGTCTGCTTCAGTCACAGGTTGGCCAATTGGCGTAATACGGTGGTAAATTGAGAAAATTGTCCCGACGGAAACGTTTACATCAATATTCGAAGAACCATCAAGTGGGTCCATTAATACGACATATTTTGCGTTTTCTGCACGGTCTCCTTCGAAAATGACAATTTCGTCTTCTTCTTCAGAGGCGATACCGGCGACTTCTCCGCGTGCTTTTAGGGCCGCTTTCAGTTTTTCGTTTGCATACAGGTCAAGCTTCATCTGGACTTCACCTTGAATATTCGACACACCATTAGTGCCAAGAATATCGACGAGTCCAGCTTTGTTAATATCACGATGGATAATTTTAGCGCCCAGTTTAATCGCTGACAGTAATGACGTCAGCTCACCTGTTGCATGAGGAAAATCTTGTTGCTTTTCGACGATGAATTCGCCTAATGTTTTCATGACGAAGGTCCTGAATAAAATTGACAAAGGTTTTGCGGGACGATTATACCCCGCGCGGGGGAGAGTTTAACTAAATAAAAAAAAGATTAATAGGTTAATGCATTTATAAACCTGCTATTGATGGGTAGAATAGTGACAAACCTCATGCTAATTGGATGAAAAAGAATGCACATACATATTTTAGGTATATGCGGTACCTTTATGGGAAGCTTGGCGATATTGGCGCGATCTTTAGGCCATAAAGTGACGGGCTCGGATGCGAATGTTTATCCACCGATGAGCACATTGCTTGAAAATCAAGGTATTGAGCTTATTCAAGGTTATGATCCGGCTCAGCTCGAACCGATTCCAGATATGGTAGTGATTGGCAATGCCATGACACGCGGTAACCCCTGTGTTGAAGCCGTATTAGAACGAGGTTTACCTTACACTTCAGGTCCTCAGTGGTTACATGACCACGTATTGCCTGAGCGTTGGGTACTGGCTGTGGCAGGAACGCACGGTAAAACCACAACCGCAGGAATGCTCGCGTGGATTTTAGAAGATTGCGGCTACAAACCAGGCTTCTTGATTGGTGGTGTACCGGGTAATTTTGATGTGTCCGCCAAGCTAGGCGAAAGCCCATTCTTTGTCATTGAAGCCGATGAATATGATTGTGCCTTCTTTGATAAACGCTCGAAATTTGTGCATTACAGCCCGAAAACGTTGGTCTTAAACAACCTTGAATTCGACCATGCGGATATTTTCGAAAATCTTGAAGCAATCCAAAAACAATTTCATCACCTTGTTCGTATCGTGCCTGCCAGTGGCAAAATCTTCACCCCAGACAATGACAATCATTTAAAACAAGTGATTGGCATGGGTTGTTGGAGTGAGCAAGAGCTGGTGGGCGGTGAGCATGGCGAATGGCAAGCAGTGAAGCTAAATCACGATGGCAGCCACTTTGAAGTGTATTATCAGCAAGAAAAAGTGGGTGAAGTTTCTTGGCAGCAAGTGGGCAACCACAATATCCAAAATGGTTTGATGGCGATTGCTGCGGCTCACCATGTTGGTGTGCCTGCGAAAGAAGCTTGCATCGCATTGGATAAATTTATCAATGCACGCCGACGCCTTGAATTGCGTGGTGTGGAAAATGGTGTGAGTGTGTATGATGATTTTGCTCACCACCCAACCGCCATTTTGGCAACACTCGAAGCGTTACGCAGTAAAGTGGGCGGGACTTCTCGCATTATTGCCGTGTTAGAGCCTCGTTCCAATACCATGAAACTGGGCGTGAATAAAAATGATATCGCCCCAGCTTTAGGCCGTGCTGATGAAGTCTTTTTATTCCAACCGGCGAATATTCCGTGGATGGTGACTGACATCGCTGAGAAATGCGTGCAACCTGCTCGCTGGAGTGCGGATATTGAGGCCCTAACCAATATGGTGATTGAGACTGCGCAGCCCGGTGACCATATCCTCGTGATGAGCAACGGTGGTTTTGAAGGCATCCATGGGAAATTGCTGGCAGGCTTAAAAGCCAAAGCAGAAACTGAAGTGGATGAGTAAGTTAGCCTACAGATAATAGGTTAGATAGACCCCAGTGTTCATTAAGATAGCTGGGGTTTTTTTATGTCTGATGTGTTGAATGGGCATTGGTCTATCACCCAGCTTAATGTCACTGGGCTATTCATTTCTTTTTTTAAGCTGCCCATATAGCAATCGAGGGAATCGGTAAAAAGATGGAACAAGCACCCGACCGCCACTGCTTTGAGTTTCCACGATGGCATAAACAGCAATACAACATAGGCAATCGCAGCCCAGAGGGAATGAAGAGGGTGGAAGCCAATACCACAACGCTCAGGGTCGAAAATAGGGGTTGCTAGTAAGTGGTCTAAATCGATCGCCATCGTCGCAATCATAATCAACGCAGCTAACTTCCAGTTTTTTCGCCAAAACAGATATGCAAACAAAATGGGCATCAAAAAATGAAAGCCGTAATGCACAATATTGCGAAAAATGTCGAATAGCACGGTAGAGCCCCTAATCTTTGGCTTAAATAAAAAGAGGGAAAGTCGATGCTTTTCCCCCTTAGTGTTACATCAAGCGATTGATGTAACTTAGAGCTCTTGTTCGAACAACGCTAAAATTGCTTCGTATAGCTCTTTTGTCGTGAAGTTATTCGCAGGTGTAGAGAATATTGTATCATCCCCAGCAATACTGCCTAAAATGCCTTCTGCTTTACCTAATGAATCCAGTAAGCGAGCAATTAATTGGGCTGCACCTGGGCTGGTTCGAATCACCACAACCGATGGGTTGTAATCGATATCCAAAACGAGGTTTTTCAATGGGCTGGTGGCTGTCGGCACACCGGGCTCAGCTGGCAGGCAATACACCATTTCCATTTTCGCATTACGAGTGCGAACGGCACCAAACTTGGTGAGCATTCTGGAAATTTTAGATTGATTAATGTTTTCGTAGCCTTCTTCCTGCAAAGCCGTGACAATTTCAGCCTGAGAGCTAAATTTTTCTTCTTTGAGTAGGGCTTTAAAAGCCTTAACTAAGTCTTCTTGTTTAGACGGAGTGCGCATAATTAACCCATTCATCGGCATTAAACTAAGTTGTATTATCCGTAAAAGTGCATTTTTATGCAACAAAATTGCGTTATGATGATTTAATAATCAATGATAACGGAACCTTTAAGGTTTTATGTTATTCCGTTTTCAGCGTGAATGGTTAATTTATCTTAAATAGTTAGTATTAAACATTAGCATAATAGATCAATGAATTTAGCTTATAAAAGTTGTAACTTTATTGTTAACAAAATGGTTTTTGCTTGAATAATGAACAGGAAAAACCACTTATTGTGCGAAAAGCAATAGTGAGAAAAACTATTTGTTAAAAAAGTGCCCGTTATCTCATTAACAGATAAGGAATTTGTTTAGAATGATGGCAATTAGTCGACAAATTCTCTAGCGTTAAACTCTCTCTCTATCTGTTAAGAAATTGTTTTTTATACGTAATGTGTTGAGTGTATAAACAAATAAAGTGATATCTTTTTAAAGTACAAATTAAGGAGTTTCAGAATGAAAGTTGCAGTCCTAGGTGCAGCAGGTGGTATCGGTCAGGCTCTCGCCCTTCTTCTCAAAAACCAGCTTCCAGCCGGTTCAGAACTCTCCCTCTACGACATCGCACCGGTTACTCCAGGTGTTGCTGCTGACTTAAGTCACATCCCAACGGATGTTAAAGTGACGGGTTTTGCGGGTGAAGATGCGAAACCTGCTCTTAAAGGTGCAGATATTGTTCTTATCTCTGCGGGTGTTGCGCGTAAACCAGGCATGGACCGTTCAGACCTGTTTAACATCAACGCAGGCATCGTTCGTAACCTGGTTCAACAAATTGCAGAAACTTGCCCGAAAGCATTAATCGGTATCATCACTAACCCAGTGAACACCACCGTTGCAATCGCTGCTGAAGTTCTGAAAAAAGCCGGTGTATACGACAAAAACCGTTTATTCGGTGTGACCACATTAGATATCATTCGTTCTAATACTTTTGTTGCTGAATTAAAAGGCAAAAACGTCAACGATGTCGAAGTGCCAGTTATCGGTGGTCACTCTGGTGTGACAATTCTGCCTCTGTTATCACAAATTGAAGGCGTAAGCTTCTCTGATGACGAAATCGCAGCGCTGACAAAACGTATCCAAAACGCAGGTACTGAAGTTGTTGAAGCAAAAGCAGGTGGCGGATCAGCGACTCTGTCTATGGGCCAAGCAGCAGCACGTTTAGGTTTATCTTTAATTCGTGGCCTGCAAGGTGAAAGCAACGTGGTTGAGTGTGTTTACACTGAAGGCGAAGGCCAACATGCACGTTTCTTCGCACAACCGGTTGTTTTAGGTAAAAACGGTATCGAAAAACACCTGCCAATCGGCAAATTAAGTGCATTTGAAGAAAAAGCGCTGAAAGATATGTTAGATGTCCTAAAAGCGGATATCGAATTAGGTGAAAAATTCATTAATGGCTAATGCCAATTAATTTTTCCTAATCGAAAAGGTTGAGTTTTTTATTAAACTCAACCTTTTTAGTTTCTGCACGATTATTACGAAGCATGACTATGAGGCGTGCTGGCGCATCCAATGATCCCAATGTGGGTCTGATGGTATTTTTTCCACTAAAAAATCAATAAACGTTCTGATTTTCGGTGAATGCGTATGCGCAGGGTGGTATAAAGCGTACAGCGCAAACGGGGTTGATTTCGGGTCGTAATCCAGCAAAACAGGGATCAGTTCCCCATTTTCAATATAATTGCCTAACATATACGTGGGTAAACAAACGATACCTTGATGGCAACGCGCGGCTTCTAATAAGCCTAAGCTGCTGTTCACCTCAATCATATTATTTATTTCCAAAGGATAGGCGCTACCGTCTTTATCTGTCATTCGCCATGTGTCAGGAATATTTGGGTTAATTAAGCAATTATGTGATGCGATATCGGCAGGGGATTGCGGAATGCCATAACGCTCGAAATAGGTTCGGCTACCGCAATATACCCAATTAATATTGCAAATTTTCCGTAATGCGAAATTCTCAGGTGGGTGGCTGGTAATACGCAACGCAATATCAAAATCCACCTCATTTAAATTAATCAGCTCATCATTAAGATCAACGGATAAACTGACTTTGGGATTTGTTTCGCGGTATTCGCTATATATTTGCATTAAATGGCAGACACCAAATGCAATGGAACAAGTGATCTTTAATTGCCCTTGAGCGTGTTGATAAAAGCTAGCAGTATTAATCAGTGAGTCATCAAGATCAGCCAATAAATTTTGCGATCGTTGCAATAAATAGCGCCCTGCATCGGTTAAAATAAAATTTCGGGTTGTACGCTTTAGCAAGACGACGCCCAGTTGATCCTCTAGCTGCTGTAGCCCTCGACTGACGGATGATGGCGTTACATTCAGCTTTTTTGCAGCTAGGCTAAAGCTATTACATTCGACGATTTTGATGAATAACTCCAAATGTCGAAAAATCGCGTAGCTGTCAATTTTTGCTTTGAACGCAAAAGTGTTTTTATTTATTAGCATTGTCCTGCCCTATCAAACCCGTTTATTCCAGCATACTATAATTGTGAATTTATCGCAGTTTGCTCGCGTCACACCAGTATTAAAAAATGGCGATAATAGAATTAACGCCGACAAATAATGTTGTTCCTAACTTTTTTAATAATTAAATCTATAACGTTGAGGAATAGACTATGTCTAATAGTATTCAGGCAAGTGCAGGTAATCCGATTGATACCAAAAAAATCCCTTTTACAAAATATGATGTGGGTTGGGTAGTTTTATGTATTGGAATGGCGATTGGCTCAGGAATTGTATTTATGCCTGTGCAAATCGGTATTAAAGGTATTTGGGTGTTTATTGCCGCCACGATGCTTTCTTATCCCGCCATATATTGGCTACAAAATTTATATCTCAGAACCTTATCAGAGTCTGAAGAATGTAATGACTATGCGAGTGTTATTACACAATACTTAGGTAAAAACTGGGGGATAGCATTAGGGATAGCGTATTTCTTAATGCTATTGCACGGCATGTTTTCTTATTCATTAGCTGTGACCTTCGACAGCGCCTCGTATATTAAAACCTTTGGGTTAACCGAGGGGCTATTATCTGATTCGGTTTGGTATGGTTTGATTATTATTACGGTACTAGTGGCGATAGCGGCTCAAGGGGAAAGACTGCTGTTTAAAGTGTCTGGCCCAATGGTTATCGTGAAATTTGGTATCATTGTGCTGCTTGGTGTTGTAATGGTGCCATATTGGAACTTTGCCAATATCACCGCATTTCCTGATTTTCTTCCATTTATGCGAGATGTTTTCTTAACGCTGCCATTTACGTTATTTTCTATATTATTTGTACAAATCTTAAGTCCAATGAACATTGCCTATCGTAAGGTTGAAAGCGATAAACGTATTGCCACTTATCGAGCAATACGGGCTAACCGAGTGGCATATATTATTTTAGCGGTTGCTGTCTTGTTCTTTGCGTTTTCTTTTACTTTCTCAATTAGCCATGAACAAGCAGTCTCTGCTTTTGAGCAAAATATCTCTGCATTAGCGATTGCCGCACAGGTTATACCCGGTGCCGTGGTGAAAGTGATGACGGCATTGCTGAATATTTTTGCTATCTTAACGGCATTCTTAGGGATTTACTTGGGCTTCCAAGAAGCGATAAAAGGCATCGTGGTGAATATCCTCACTCGATTCATGCCTGAAGAGCGTATTAACCAAACGGTATTACACTATGGTGTATGTTTAGGGGTGATCATCGCGCTGTGGTTCTGGGTTTCAACACGATTCTCCATCCTGTTCTTTATGCAGTTAGGTGGCCCATTGTTTGGTATCGTTTCTTGCCTGATCCCTTGCTATCTTGTTTACAAAGTGCCTGCACTACACAAATTTAAAGGCCCAACAGTGTGGTTCATCATCTTCTTTGGTGTGCTGTTATGCCTATCGCCATTCTTTAAGTTTTTCGAATAAATAATGATGTTGATGAGAGGATCTCATGAAGAAAAAAGCAGTTTCTGAGTTTCATGTTGATACACAAGTGACCCAGCTTGGAAGAGACCCAGCGAAACAAGCTGGGTTCGTAAACGCTCCCGTTTATCGTGGTTCGACGGTGGTGTTCCCAACGGTTGATGCCTTAATCAACGATAGAGCAGAATTTAACTACGGTACTGCGGGTACACCAACGATTAAACAGCTTGAGCAAGCGTGGTCTGTTCTTGCTGGCGCTGAAGGTACAGTGTTATCACCGTCAGGGTTAGGGGCAATTGTCTTAGCCTTGTTGACGACACTGAAAACGGGCGACCACTTACTGATGCCTGATAGCGTTTATCGGCCAACCCGCAAATTTTGCCATGGGTTACTGGATAAAATGGGGATAGAGACCACTTATTATGACCCGATGATAGGTGCAGAGATTGAAACACTCGTACGGCCAAATACCAGCACCATTTTTTTAGAATCTCCGGGTTCCCAAAGTTTTGAAATTCAAGATGTTCCAGCGATTGTTAACGTTGCGAAGCGGCATAATATTGCCACTATCATCGATAACACATGGGCGACGCCTTTGTTTTTTAAAGCCCATGAACTGGGGTGTGATATTTCATTAGAAGCCGGAACTAAATATTTAGGCGGACATTCTGACTTGCTGATGGGGATTGTTTCTGCAAATCAAGCGTGGTGGCCAAAACTACGTGAAACGTATGATTACATGGCGATGTTGCCGGGAGCGGAAGACTGTTTTCTGGCTTTACGCGGCATGAGAACGCTACCGATTCGCTTAAAAGAAGCCCAAGAAAGAGCATTGGACATAGCCCACTGGCTACAAGAGCGCCCTGAAGTTATTCGAATTTTACATCCTGCATTTCCTGATTGCCCGGGGCATGAAATTTGGAAACGGGATTTCACTGGGTCATCAGGGTTATTTTCTATCGTGTTAGACCCGAAATATACTCAAGCGGATATTGCAAAAATGCTTGATGGGTTATCCATTTTTGGTATGGGTTATTCATGGGGCGGTTTTGAAAGCTTAATTATTCCATTTAATTGCGCGGAATATCGCACAGTCACCCATTGGGATCCGGGAGGTCCTACATTGCGACTTCAAATTGGTTTAGAAAATCTGGATGATTTAAAACAAGACTTGGCTGACGGTTTTGCGCGTATGCAATAATATTCTCTTTATTGAATAATGATAAAAAGATAAAGCCGTGAATAAATACATTTTTATTCACGGCTTTATAGTTATTTTCATTTGGTTTTAATCTTCCTCTGTCGTTTTTTCTCTTACCTTCCTTTCTAATAAATCACCAGTAATCGGGTCATAATAGCGGCTAGGCCAGATTTCAGATGGGTGGATCCCTAAAAAATTGGCAATAATCCATTCTCCTTTAGGCCATGGACGTGAAAGGGCATTCGCAAGCGTTGAAGAACTCAGCCCTGCTTCACGTGAAATAGCCGCAAGAGTCGTCCCGCGCTTACGTAATGCTGCGATGATATCTGCTGGGTGCCAGTCTGACTTCCGTAAAATCATTTTTTAGTCCTTTTTTCATTCAGAATCATGTAGAGTTAATGGTACGAGTAACGGGATATTGTGATACATTCAATACAATCGTCCTGTTATAGGAAATAAAATAACAGAAATTTCCCAAAATAATTTCTTATTTTTTCTTAAAATCCTATTTTATGAAACTATCGTGGTTTTTGTGAAATCAAATAGAAAGCTAGAATTAATAACTGTGAATTAAGATAAAACTTTGAAAATAAAACTAACTCTTTCGAGTTAGTATTGGGATGGACGTATTTACTGTTGCTCGTTACTTGTATTGGTAATATAACTAATTTACGCAATAAAATTACTTAAATTATTAGCGAGTAAATTATTTAATTATCTGTTATTAAAAGAAATTAGAACACAAATAACATATGTCATTTGTATATTATTATTTCCTGTTATTAATAAAATGAATAGGTTAACGGTTTTTAAGAAAATATAGATAGTTTTCAGCAACTATAAATACATTGTCATCAGGACTAGGAGGGTCAGTATGTACAAGGAATGGCTAACAGCAAAAGAGTTAGTTGGGTTGCATGGGCTTCCTATGACAACTCAAGGTATTAATGCCATGGCTAGGCGTGAAAATTGGACTTGTCGCAAAAGAAAAGGTGTTCAAGGCAAGGCGCTGGAATACCACATTAGTTCTCTACCTATCGATATTTTTGAAGGCCAGTTTGTGAGTGAAGTTTCGCCAATTTATCAGGTAAAACGAAATGACAATTCGTTTATTTGGCAAGAAGCTTACAACCAACTTTCCCATGATGAGCGTGAGGTGATTTTAGCCTTCATTATACGCGAAGGGGCGTTAGCACTAATTGATTTAATTAATAAAAAGCCATTTACAAATACTTAATTTGTAAATAATTAATTATATAAAAATAATATTATATTTAGTCTAAATCTTTTTTTAACAGATGACAGTTTGGTAAAGCTGCAACAGCAGATTTCATAATATAAGCGTGAAAGTGAAGATATGAAAAAATTGTGGTTCACTGCGAAAGAGCTCGCAGGGCTAGAAGGTCTCCCCACCTCGCCACAGGGAGTTAACCTCATGGCGAGACGAGAAGGCTGGAAAAATCGACGAAAGCGAGGCGTTCAAGGTAAAGCTGTTGAGTATTATATTGAAAGCCTACCGAGTGAAATTCAAGGCCAATTAAACTTATACGAGCCATCAGTGCCTTATCAAAGCCAACGAACAGATGCATTACAAATCTGGTCTGAAGCTTACTATCAACTGACAGAGACCGAGCGCAATAAAATCGTTAAATACATTTTGCGTTACGGACTATCTTCACTTCTGGCACAGATAGCGGAAGACGAAAAAGGGGAAAAATAACTTTCCCCTTTTCTTAAGCAGTTTATAGCGAGTTTTAGGAATGACGTTGGATAGCGATATGAGCAAGCCCAATTAAAGCTTCTTTATAAATAGAATCATCAATGGCATTTAATGCATCAATCGCTTTTTGTGCTTCTTGCTGTGCACGTGCATAGGTGTACTCAAGTGAACCGCACCGTTTCATCGTTGCTAAAACAGTCTCTAACAAGTGACGTCCATTGCCCTGTTCAATAGCTTGGCGAATCAATGCAGACTCTTCTTCATTTCCATTTTGCATGGCGTGAAGAAGAGGAAGCGTTGGCTTACCTTCGTCGAGGTCATCGCCCGTATTTTTACCTAACTGAGCGTTATCAGCGTCATAATCCAATAAATCGTCAATTAATTGGAAGGCTGTGCCAATGTAACGGCCATAATCCTGTAATGCTTTTTCTTGCTCAGACGTTGCATTCGCTAAAATAGCGGATGCGTGAGCCGCAGCTTCGAATAAACGTGCCGTTTTACTGTAGATGACTTGCATGTAGTTTTCTTCAGTAATATTCGGATCATTACAGTTCATCAGCTGTAAGACTTCGCCTTCTGCGATCACATTAGTGGCTTCAGACATGAGCTTGAGGACGCGCATCGAATCAAGATCCGTCATCATCTGGAAGGATCGTGTGTAAATAAAGTCACCCACTAGCACACTTGCAGCGTTACCAAACACCGCATTTGCGGTTTGTTTTCCACGACGCATGTCCGATTCATCAACAACATCATCATGCAATAATGTTGCGGTATGGATGAATTCGATCAAGGCTGCAACTTGGGTATGTTTATGCCCAGAGTAGCCTAAGGATCTTCCAGCCAGTATCGCGATCATTGGGCGGATCCTTTTGCCTCCACCACTGACAATGTAATAACCAAGCTGGTTAATTAGCGCAACATCTGAATTCAATTGACTGAGGATGGCTTCGTTTACCGCTGACATATCCTCAGTTGTTAGTTCAATAATAGATTCTAAATTCATCGTAATTTATTCATATTATTAGTTTTTGGTTCATTCCCTGAATAGTAAAATGGGAGACCGAATAGAACACTTATACCATTAGCATAACATTATTAATAATAAGATTATCAGGTGTGATGCAAAAAATGTTTAAATAAGTAACAATTTGAGTTATTGGCACTAAATCAGTACTAAAAAGAGGTTGTTGAGAAAAAAGTCGTATTTTTTGTCATCTAACCGCATTATTGGCTTGTGTTCTGATGCTTTTTTGCGTAGAATTCGCGCCCTATTGTGAATATTTTATAGCGTGCTCTGGAATTGAAATATTTAGCGAGTACGCGGAAAGCGGAGTTAATATGTACGCGGTTTTCCAAAGTGGTGGTAAACAACACCGAGTTAGCGAAGGTCAAACTGTCCGCCTAGAAAAGCTGGACATCGCAACAGGTGAAACTGTTGAATTTGATCAAGTTTTAATGGTTGCTAATGGCGATGAGATCCAAATCGGCGCTCCTGTCGTTGAAGGCGTTAAAGTGAAAGCGGAAGTGGTTGCACACGGTCGTGGCGAGAAAGTTAAAATCGTCAAATTCCGTCGTCGTAAACATAGCCGTAAACAACAGGGTCATCGTCAGTGGTTCACTGATGTTAAGATCACTGTCATCGCTTAAGATTTAGGAGAGCAGATTAATGGCACATAAAAAGGCTGGTGGTTCGACTCGTAACGGTCGTGACTCAGAAGCAAAACGTTTAGGTGTTAAACGTTTTGGTGGTGAAGCTGTATTAGCAGGTAGCATCATCGTTCGTCAACGTGGTACTAAGTTCCACGCAGGCACCAACGTAGGTTGTGGCCGTGACCACACTCTGTTCGCATTAGCGGATGGTAAAGTGAAATTTGAAGTTAAAGGTCCAAACAATCGTAAATTTATCAGCATCGAAGCTGAATAAGTTTTCTGATCTTTAATTCAGACTTAAAGCCCTGCAAAACTTTTTGCGGGGCTTTTTATATTCAGATATTTGATCTTTAATGAACTACACACGTATTAAAGATGCACCATCTCTGAGTAGAACAGCCATCCAGCGTTATGCGGCTCAGAAGCGGAGAGAGAATTATGAAATTTGTAGATGAAGCCAAAATATTGGTCGTGGCAGGAGATGGTGGCAATGGTTGTGTCAGCTTCCGCCGTGAAAAATACATCCCGAAAGGGGGACCTGACGGTGGTGACGGTGGCGATGGTGGGGACGTTTACTTACAAGCAGACGAAAACCTCAACACGTTAATCGATTACCGCTTTGAAAAATCATTCCGTGCAGAACGTGGTCAAAATGGCCAAAGCCGTGAATGTACAGGTAAACGTGGTCAAGATATCACGGTTAAAGTGCCGATAGGAACGCGTGTACGCGATCTTGGCACTAACGAAGTACTTTGTGACATGACGCGTCATGAACAGCGCCACATGGTCGCTAAGGGCGGTTTCCATGGCCTCGGAAATACCCGTTTTAAATCATCAGTAAACCGTGCTCCGCGCCAACGTACCATGGGTACGAAAGGTGAGACACGCGAAATACTGTTAGAATTGATGCTGTTAGCAGATGTTGGGATGTTGGGAATGCCTAATGCAGGTAAATCCACCTTCATTCGTTCTGTTTCTGCGGCAAAACCCAAAGTGGCAGACTATCCGTTTACCACATTAGTGCCAAGCTTAGGTGTGGTGCGTATGGACAACGAGCAAAGCTTCGTTGTGGCGGATATCCCGGGGTTGATCGAAGGGGCTGCGGAAGGTGCAGGTCTTGGGATCCAATTCCTGAAACACTTAGAACGTTGCCGCGTCTTGCTGCACCTGATCGACATTTGCCCGATCGATGAATCTGATCCTGTTGAAAATGCGAAGATCATTGTCAGCGAATTAGAAAAATACAGTGAAAAATTGGCAGCGAAACCACGTTGGTTAGTCTTCAACAAGATTGATATCTTAGGCGAAGAAGAATCTGCGGCACGTGCAGCTGAGATTGCCAAAGCAATGGGCTGGGAAGATAAATTCTATATGATTTCAGCAGTTAACCATGAAGGTGTGAAAGCACTGTGCTGGGATATCATGGAGTTTATGAATACTCAACCACGTGATATGGCAACGACTGAAGATGTGCAGCAACCAGAGAAAGTTGAATTCATGTGGGATGATTACCACAAAGAGCAACTTTCTGGCGCTGAAGATGTTGATGATGACTGGGATGATGATTGGGATGAAGATGACGACGAAGGTGTCGAAATCATTTACCAAAAATAATTTATCTTAGAAATACAAAAAGGCGCAAAAGCGCCTTTTTTAATGAATGAAACTTAGCAATTAGTTGTTTTTATACAGGTCTTTATATAACCGACTTTCGAAACGAACTAAGGGTACTCTGCGGCTACGTTGTTGGCTTTGTGGAACCGCATAAGCAGAGATAAACTGCACGAATGCAACGCGTTGCCCGCTCGCGGTGGTAATAAAGCCGGCGAGGTTATATACCCCTTGCAATGCCCCTGTTTTTGCTGAAACTTTCCCATTTACACCCGCTTCGTCGAAGCCACCGCGGTAGCGCAATGTGCCATCGTGACCTGCGAGAGGGAGCATGGAAATGAAATCAAGCTGTTGATCATTTTTGGCAATAAACTGGAGGATCTCCATCATCGTTGCTGGCGTGATCAAGTTGTGGCGCGAAAGCCCAGATCCATCCACCATTACGGTATTACCAAGATCGATCCCCGCTTTTTGTTTCAGCACTTGCCGGACAGCATCGGATCCTGATCGCCAAGTTCCCGGAACGCCATAATATTCACGACCAATTGTCCGAAAAACAGTATCAGCAATCATGTTGTCGGATTTTTTCAGCATCACTTTAAGTAAGTCATGGAGTGGTTTAGATTCTGTTTTAACCAACACTTGTGATTGTGCGGTTGGCTGTGTGCGTTTTTTGACATTGCCAGTGAGCTCAATGCCAGCAGTTTTTAATTCATTTTTGACAATCGCCCCTGAGTAGCTCGCCCCATTTTGCACTGCAAAAGCGAGTGGAAGCGGTTCACTGCGCTGGGTCAAGCAGCCTGTTAAGGTATAGCGGTTTAATTCCCCAGGCACGACGTCTAATTCACAGTAACGTGCTTCTGGCGAGCCCTTCGCGAGTGTTTTAACTTCGCTGAACATATTCACAGGGTAAAAATTGGCGGTTTTGATGAACGCCATATCCCCAGCGCGTTCGGCTGGATAAAGCGAAACTGAAAAGCAATTTCGGTCAATGATTGCAGCGGCTGGCGGGGCACTAAAGCACTGGGTCATATCATTCCACACCCAACCTGGCGCTTTATCGTGGCTGGCGAAGGCAGAAATATCGACAATTAAGTCACCCTCGACCTTGTGGATACCAATTTGCTTCAGCGCATTTGCCATATTACGAATTTGTTGGCGGGTGAGGGTTGGGTCGCCACTAAAGCGAATCACTAAATCCCCCGATAGCGTATTATTATTCAGTTTGGCGCTGGTTTCGAAATTGGTGACAAAACGGTAGTCTGGCCCTAGTTGCAGCAACGCGGCGAGAGCAGTAACGACTTTTTGTGTACTTGCAGGGAGCGCCATTTGTTGTGCATTATAGTCAATCAATGGGGTATTACTTCCCACTTTCTGCGCGACCAGAGCGAGGTTAGTGCCGTCTGGCAAGTGTTGCTTGTACTCATCAATAGGGATAGCAAAAACTTGGCTACTGGCTAAGGTAATCCCAAAAGTGAGTATCCATTTTCTGGTTAAGTTAAGTAATGACATAGATTTCACGCATTAAAGTGGACATACTGCACATACTAAAGTGTAATGCCTTATAAAGTAAACGATGACCCGTTATTAAGTCTCAGTTAAAATAACGTACATTATGATAAGATAAATGAGTACATGAGTCTGATTGAGTTATTTACTTAGAGCCCCCCTGATTTTCAGAGGTGTTCGGTGTACTGTTGTTACAAAATCAGGAAGATACTTGTTTTTAGATAGGATTGAAACCGAGGTATTTATTAATGAAACAGATCCCGATGACGGTATTTGGTGCGGACAAACTAAGAGAGGAACTTGAGTTCCTGAAATCTGTCCGCCGCCCAGAAATCATTGCGTCCATTGCCGAAGCGCGTGAACACGGTGATTTAAAAGAAAATGCGGAATATCATGCAGCTCGTGAGCAGCAAGGTTTTTGTGAAGGCCGTATTCAAGAAATCGAAGGGAAACTTTCACACGCACAAGTTATTGATGTGACCAAAATGGTCAACAATGGTCGCGTGATTTTCGGTGCAACAGTAACGGTATTGAATGTTGATACTGATGAAGAGCTGACGTATCGTATTGTGGGTGATGACGAAGCGGATATTAAAGTGAATTTAATTTCTGTTAACTCGCCGATAGCGCGCGGTTTGATTGGGAAAGAGGTCGATGATGCGGTCTCAATCAAAACCCCAGGCGGAGATGTCGAGTTCGAAATTCTTAAAGTTGAGTATATCTGATTCCTATTTCCCTGAATTAGCTATATTATTTCCCTGATTTAAAGAAAAAGGCCGCAGGCGGCCTTTTTCTTCATATAAAACGTGCTTTCAATGGCATTTTTATATAAATGATGGGTTATTATTTAGGTAAAATGATTTTGCGATCTGCCGACGGGCGATAGATGACAAGAATTTTACCAATAATTTGTACATTTACTGCACCAGTTTCGCGAACAATCGCATCAGCGATCAAATTTTTGGTATCACGATCTTCGCCTGCGATTTTGACTTTGATAAGCTCATGATGGGCTAATGAAAGTTCAATCTCGGCTAAGACACCTTCGGTTAAGCCGTTGTTGCCAATCATAACAACAGGGTTTAAGTGGTGAGCGAGACTTTTTAGGTGCTGAATTTGTTTTTTATTAAGATTCATCGATTTTTTGCTTGGTTAGTATTGAAAATGGCTTATTCTACCGCCATCTGATATCTATCACCATCAATTATATCTGTTCGATGGTAAAGAAGCAGCAATATCGTTGTAGATCTTTTAGTATAGTTGGAAAGCACAATGGCCAATAAAAAACGTTCGGCAAGCTCAAGTCGCTGGTTGCAAGAACATTTTAGTGATAAATATGTTCAGCAAGCACAAAAGAAAGGGTTACGCTCACGTGCATGGTTTAAACTGGAGGAAATCCAGCAAGGTGATAAAATTTTTAAACCAGGTATGACCGTTGTTGATTTAGGTGCCGCCCCGGGGGGCTGGTCACAATACGTTGTTAGTCAAATAGGTCATAATGGTCGAGTGATTGCATGTGACTTATTACCGATGGACCCAATCGTTGGCGTTGATTTCCTGCAAGGGGATTTTCGTGACGAAGCAGTGCTCGCCGCTTTGCTAGAACGAGTAGGCGACAAAAAAGTACAGGTGGTCATGTCTGACATGGCGCCAAATATGAGTGGGACACCGGCTGTTGATATACCTCGCTCTATGTATCTGGTTGAATTAGCATTGGATATGTGCCGTGCAGTATTGGCACCTGGAGGAAGTTTCATTGTTAAAGTGTTTCAGGGAGAAGGCTTTGACGACTACCTTAGGGATATCCGTTCCCTGTTTACGAAAGTAAAAGTTCGTAAACCTGAATCTTCGCGGGCTCGATCGCGTGAAGTATACATTGTAGCGACAGGACTAAAACTATAGTACCCTGAGCGTTATTTGTTAACACAGTTGTAATATGAGGTTAATCCCTTGAGTGACATGGCGAAAAACCTGATTCTCTGGTTAGTCATCGCAGTTGTTCTGATGTCCTTGTTCCAGAGTTTTGGCCCAAGCGATTCGAATAGTCGCAGAGTTGATTATTCAACGTTTATCAATGAGTTAGCCCAGGATCAGGTACGTGAAGTTCGTATCACAGGTCGTGAATTGAACGTCAGAAAGGCTGATAATAGCCGCTATACAACTTATCTTCCTATGCAGGACGAGAAGTTGTTAGACACCATGCTGAACAAGCATGTAACTGTCGTTGGTGAACCACCAGAAGAACCTAGCTTACTGACATCTATTTTCATTTCCTGGTTCCCAATGCTTCTGTTGATTGGTGTCTGGATTTTCTTTATGCGCCAAATGCAAGGCGGCGGCGGCAAAGGGGCAATGTCATTCGGCAAAAGTAAAGCCCGCATGCTGACAGAAGATCAGATCAAAACAACATTTGCAGACGTTGCTGGGTGTGACGAAGCCAAAGAAGAAGTAGGTGAGATTGTTGAGTTCCTGCGCGAACCGGCTCGCTTCCAAAAACTTGGCGGTAAAATTCCTAAAGGCGTCCTGATGGTAGGCCCTCCAGGTACGGGTAAAACCTTACTTGCGAAAGCTATCGCAGGCGAAGCTAAAGTGCCATTCTTCACCATTTCGGGTTCCGACTTCGTCGAAATGTTTGTGGGTGTGGGTGCTTCGCGTGTTCGTGATATGTTCGAACAAGCGAAAAAAGCAGCGCCTTGTATCATATTTATCGATGAAATCGATGCCGTGGGTCGCCAACGTGGTGCCGGTTTAGGTGGTGGTCACGATGAACGTGAGCAAACCCTGAACCAGATGCTGGTTGAGATGGACGGTTTCGAAGGCAACGAAGGGATTATTGTTATCGCGGCAACCAACCGTGCAGACGTTCTTGACCCTGCGTTATTACGTCCAGGCCGTTTTGACCGTCAGGTCGTCGTTGGTTTACCAGACGTACGTGGCCGTGAACAAATCCTGAAAGTGCATATGCGTCGTGTGCCTATCGACCCAAGCGTAGACACATTCATTCTTGCTCGTGCAACACCTGGTTTCTCAGGTGCTGAATTAGCAAACTTGGTTAACGAAGCTGCACTGTTTGCTGCTCGCGCAAATATGCGTGTCGTTTCCATGGTTGAATTTGAAAAAGCGCGTGACAAAATTTGGATGGGTGCAGAGCGTCGTTCTCTGATGATGACCGAAGAGCAAAAAGAATCAACGGCTTACCACGAAGGTGGCCACATGATTATCGGTCACTTAATGCCAGAGCATGACCCTGTTCACAAAGTTACCATCGTTCCTCGTGGTCAAGCATTGGGTGTGGCGTTCTTCTTACCAGAAGGTGATGAAGTGAGTCGTAGCCGCTTGAAACTCGAAGGTATGATTGCAACGGCATATGCAGGTCGTATTGCCGAAGAACTGATTTATGGTCGTGAAAAAGTCACTACAGGTGCTTCTTCCGATATTCAGTTTGCAACCAATACAGCACGTAACATGGTGACACAGTGGGGCTTTTCAGACCGTTTAGGCCCAATGCAATACTCGAAAGAAGAAGGTCCTGCATTCTTAGGTCGTTCTTCCGGTAATGGTTCTGGGATTTCTGATGAAACAGCACGCATCGTTGATGAAGAAATCAAGAAAATCTTAGACCACTGTTACCAACTGGCTTACAAAACGCTGGAAGACAATATCGATATTCTGCATGCAACGAAAGATGCATTGCTGAAATATGAAACTATCGATATGCCAATGATTGATGATTTAATGAATCGTCGTCCAGTGCGTGAACCTGCGGGTTGGGATGAGGACAAAAAAGTCAGCAATGTGACAGGAACATTTGGTAAAGGTCCATCAAATGTTGAGAAAACAGCTGAAAAACCTCAACCTGAAGAACCTCAGAACAGTGCTGAAGAGCCAAGCAATAACTCTGATGAATCTAATCCATCGGATAATAACGATAACAAGCCGCAATAAGCTGTCGTTAAAATAAATCATAAAGCCCCAGTTCGCTGGGGTTTTTTTCGTTAAGGAAAAATAAATATGCATATCAAAGCCAGAGGCCGCCTCCTTGACTTATCTACCCCACAAGTGATGGGGATTTTGAATGTCACTCCTGATTCATTTTCAGATGGTGGCACTCATAATCGTTATCATGATGCGTTAGAGCATGTCGCTAAGATGGTGCAAGAAGGCGCGACGATTATCGATATCGGTGGTGAATCAACACGTCCTGGTGCTGCTGAGGTTTCAGTGAGTGAAGAGCTAGACCGTGTTGTGCCTGTCGTGGAAGCCATTGCTAAGCGGTTTGATGTGTGGATTTCTGTTGATACTTCAAAAGCGCAGGTGATGGCCGAAGCGGCGAAAGCCGGTATGCATATCATCAATGATATTCGTTCACTCCATGAACCCGACGCGTTAAGCGTGGCCGCGCAAACGGGCTTGCCTGTGTGCATTATGCACATGCAAGGCCAGCCAAGAACCATGCAAGAAGCGCCAGATTATGAAAATGTGGTGCGCGAAGTTCAAACCTATCTTGAAGGCGAAATTACCCGTTGTGTGGCTGCGGGTATTGAGCGGCAGCAAATAATCCTTGATCCAGGCTTTGGATTTGGTAAGAACTTGTCGCATAATTACCAATTATTGGCAAACTTAGAACAATTTCATAATTTCGGACTACCGCTATTGGCAGGGATGTCACGTAAATCTATGATTGGACAATTATTGAATGTTCCACCGCAAGAACGCCTCGCGGGTAGCCTCTCTTGTGCAGTGATTGCAGCAATGCAAGGCGCTCATATCATTCGCGTCCATGATGTGAAAGAAACCGTACAAGCGATGCAAGTGGTGCAGATGACTCTGTCAGAAAAGGAAAAATAAGCGTATGAGCTCTCGTAAATATTTTGGTACTGATGGTATTCGTGGCAAAGTGGGTGATAGCCCAATTACCCCTGATTTTGTTTTAAAATTAGGTTGGGCGGCTGGTAAAGTGCTGGCTCGCCACGGTTCACGTAAGATTATCATCGGTAAAGATACGCGTATTTCTGGCTATATGTTGGAATCTTCCTTGGAAGCAGGCTTAGCTGCGGCAGGTTTATCAGCCTCTTTTACGGGCCCAATGCCAACCCCTGCGGTGGCTTATTTGACTCGTACCTTCCGTGCTGAAGCGGGCATCGTCATTTCGGCTTCCCATAACCCTTACTACGACAACGGCATCAAATTTTTCTCTATTGATGGCACAAAACTGCCAGATGAAGTGGAAGAAGCAATCGAAGCCGAAATGGAAAAGCCAATTACCTGCGTTGAATCCGCAGAGTTAGGCCGCGCAAACCGTATCGTGGATGCGGCAGGGCGTTATATCGAATTCTGTAAAGGCACATTCCCGAACGAACAAAGCCTCTCTAGCTTGAAAATTGTTATCGACTGCGCCAATGGTGCAACTTACCACATTGCCCCGAACGTATTTCGTGAGCTAGGTGCTGAAGTTATCACGATTGGTTGCGATCCTAACGGTATCAACATCAACGAAGAATGTGGCGCAACAGACGTTCGTCAGTTACAACAAAAAGTATTAGAAGAAAAAGCCCATGTTGGCTTAGCGTTTGATGGTGACGGTGACCGTATCATCATGGTTGACCATCTTGGCGAAAAAGTCGATGGCGACCAAATTCTGTATATTATTGCCCGTGAAGCGCTGCGCCAAGGCCAATTAAAAGGCGGCGTTGTTGGTACGCTGATGAGCAATATGGGGTTAGAAATCGCCCTGAAACAGCTTGGGATCCCATTTGAACGTGCAAAAGTGGGTGACCGCTATGTACTGGAAAAATTACAGGAAAAAAGCTGGCGCATGGGGGCTGAAAATTCAGGCCACGTGATTTTGCTGGATAAAACGACCACAGGTGATGGGATTGTTGCAGGCTTACAAGTGTTAAGCGCAATGGTTCGTAACCACATGAGCCTTCATGACTTATGTAGCGGCATGAAATTACTGCCACAGGTGCTAGTCAATGTACGCTTTAAAGGTAAGCATGACCCTCTGCAAAGTGATGCGGTGGTTGCAGCTAATGAAGAAGTTGAAAAACAATTGGCAGGTAAAGGCCGCGTATTACTGAGAAAATCAGGAACTGAGCCGTTAATCCGTGTCATGGTTGAAGGCGAAAATGAAGCTGACGTAACGGCGATGGCAAATCGCATTGCTGACGCGGTAAAAGCAGCGGGTTAATTGCTGTTAAGTAAAAGCTGGGCCAATATTTCGAACATTTGTTGTTTTTTTCTGCAAATAGACAAGTGAGGCTCAAAATAGACTTGCTTGTCGGCTCAGCTTTGGTTAGTATTCGCACCTGCTCAATCCTGTAAGGGCTTCCCTTTATCGCAGTGAATGAGTAGGTGTGCAGTAATAGAGGTCATAGCAAACGCTATGCACCGCAACTGAATAGGTAACTCAAATGTACGTAGCTCTTTTAATTATCCTCTTGATAGCAGCTATCAGCCTGATTAGTCTGATTATGTTACAGCAAGGTAAAGGTGCTGACATGGGTGCATCATTCGGTGCGGGCGCTTCTGCAACACTGTTTGGTTCATCGGGTTCAGGTAACTTCATGACCCGTATGACTGGGATCTTGGCTGCGGTGTTTTTCATCATCAGTTTAATACTTGGCAATATGACTGCAAATAAGTATGGAACTGGTAGTGGTAGTAAGTGGGAAAACATTAGTGAACCTACTAAAGTCGAGCAACCAACAGACGTTCCGGCAGCACCAGCTACACCAACGAGCGACATTCCTCGTTAAGTGTTAGAGATTCCGAATGAAGGCAGTTATGCCATCATTAAGCAGTAAGCTCAGAAATGAGTGAGAAGTTAAAAATTTGAGGTTATTGATATTACATTGATAACCTCGCCTCAGTGCCGAGGTGGTGAAATTGGTATACACGCTACCTTGAGGTGGTAGTGCCTACAAAACGGGCGTACGGGTTCAAGTCCCGTCCTCGGCACCATTATTTTAGATGGCTTGTGATTTACAGGTTATCTGTGTAGAATATGTCACGTTTTCGAACGCGGGATGGAGCAGCTTGGTAGCTCGTCGGGCTCATAACCCGAAGGTCGTTGGTTCAAATCCAGCTCCCGCAACCATTTCTTATTTACATACCTTGTCATTATCGTAGTCAATAGCAGTTATCCGATGCAGTAATCAGGTTTATTATCAAACCTAGCTCTCAAAATTTCTCATCGATTTCTCTAGACTTTACAGGTATAATAAGAACATGGTGAACCCGTGCACTACAGGGTCCAGTTACAAAAGCCCCGAATTTCGGGGTTTTTTGTTATTTGACAATCGAATTAACTGGGCTATATGCCCTTTTTTTATGTCTGGGGGTGGGCTTGTCCACATTAGAACAGAAATTAACAGAGATGATTTCAGCACCGGTGGAGGCGCTAGGCTTTGAATTCGTTGGCTTAGAGTTTATCCGTGGTCGCACATCGACACTGCGTGTCTTCATCGATAGTGAAGAAGGCATCACTGTTGATGATTGTGCTGATGTCAGCCATCAGGTGAGCGCAGTATTGGACGTCGAAGATCCAATCTCCGTGATTTATAACCTGGAAATATCGTCACCAGGGCTTGAACGTCCTTTATTCACCGTTGCTCACTATGAGCGCTTTATGGGTGAAGAGGTGGCTCTGACTTTACGTATAGCGATGCAGAACCGCCGTAGATGGCAAGGTATTATCAAGTCCGTAGACGGTGAAATGATTACGGTTACTGTAGATGGTAAGGATGAGGTGTTCGCCCTCGGCAACATCCAGAAAGCTAACTTGGTACCCCACTTTTAATAAAGTTCAATGAGGCAACTAGGATGAATAAAGAAATTCTGGCTGTTGTAGAAGCGGTTTCTAACGAAAAATCCCTCCCTCGTGAAAAAATCTTCGAGGCTCTGGAAACTGCATTAGCGACGGCGACCAAAAAGAAATACGAGCAAGAAATTGATGTACGTGTTGAAATTGACCGCAAATCAGGTGATTTCGATACGTTCCGCCGTTGGTTAATTGTCGACGAAGTGACAATGCCAACGCGTGAAATCACGCTTGAAGCAGCACAATTTGAAGATCCAGAACTGCAATTAGGCGGTTATGTTGAAGATCAAATTGAATCTGTTGTGTTTGACCGTATTACAACACAAACAGCAAAACAAGTTATCGTGCAAAAAGTACGTGAAGCAGAACGTGCGATGGTTGTTGACCAATTCCGTGAGCACCAAGGTGAAATTATCACTGCTCAAGTGAAGAAAGTTAACCGCGAAAACATCACGTTAGACTTAGGTAACAATGCGGAAGCGGTTATTCTGCGTGAAGATATGTTGCCACGCGAAAACTTCCGTCCAGGTGACCGCATTCGCGGAGTCCTGTATGATGTACGTCCTGAAGCTCGTGGCGCACAACTTTTCGTTACGCGTTCTCGCCCGGAAATGCTGGTTGAATTATTCCGCATTGAAGTGCCAGAAATTGGCGAAGAAATTATTGAAATCAAAGCTGCTGCCCGTGACCCAGGTTCCCGTGCCAAAATCGCAGTAAAAACCAACGATAAGCGTATTGACCCAGTGGGTGCTTGTGTTGGTATGCGTGGTGCGCGAGTTCAAGCCGTTTCGAGCGAATTAGGCGGCGAGAGAATTGATATTGTGTTATGGGATGATAACCCGGCTCAATTCGTTATTAATGCAATGGCTCCGGCTGATGTTGCATCTATCGTGGTCGATGAAGACAATTGCACGATGGATGTTGCCGTTGAAAGCAGCAACTTAGCTCAAGCAATCGGGCGTAACGGACAAAACGTACGTTTAGCCGCTCAGTTGCTGAAAATACACCGTGGTGATGACAAATGGGAACTGAATGTCATGACCGCAGAAGAGCTGCATGCAAAACATCAGGCAGAAGCGCACGCTTCTATTGAAACATTCACCAAGCATCTTGATATTGATGAAGAGTTCGCCACTACACTTGTAGAAGAAGGCTTCTCGACGTTAGAAGAACTGGCTTACGTGCCTATTAATGAACTTCTGGAAATTGACGGTCTTGATGAAGATACCGTTGAAGTTCTACGTGAAAGAGCGAAAGCGGCCCTCACCACCATTGAATTGGCTCAAAAAGAGAGCCTCGGTGATAATCAGCCAGCAGAAGAGTTGTTGAATCTTGAAGGTATGGATCGTACCCTGGCCTATAATTTGGCAACTCGTGGTATCTGTACACTGGAAGATCTTGCTGAGCAGGGCATCGACGACCTGATTGATATCGAAGGTCTGGATAATGAGAAAGCAGGTACGCTCATTATGGCCGCACGTAATATTTGCTGGTTCGGTAATGATGCGTAAACACTGTAGCAGGAAGGAACGGCATGACAGAAACTGTAAAATCATTGGCAACGGAAATTCAAACCACCGCTGATCGCCTGGTACAGCAATTTGCTGAAGCAGGGATCACTAAAGGTGAGAATGACTCTGTTAGTCAGTCAGAAAAAGAAGCTTTACTGAACCACTTAAATCGCGAACAAGGCGGAGCAGCGGGTCAGCCAAGCAAATTGACGCTACAGCGTAAAACTCGTAGTACGCTGAGCGTCCCCGTCACCGGTGGCAAAAGCAAATCGGTAAATGTTGAAGTCCGCAAAAAACGCACTTATGTGAACCGTGATGCTGAAGAAGCTAAAGCGGAAGAACAGGCGCAGCGTGAAGCGGAAGAGCAGGCACAGCGCGAAGCTGAAGAACTGGCACAACGTGAAGCACAAGCTAAGCGTTTAGCAGAAGAAACTGCAAAACGTGAAGCGGATGAATTGGCAAAACGTGATGCCCAAGAGAAAGCAAAACGTGAAGCAGCAGATAAAGCGACGCGCGAAGTAGCGGAAAGAGAAAAAGTGAAACCAAGCGAAAATCCACAAAAAGCAGGCAAAGCGCCAGAAAGCAATGCCGACAAACAACGCCGTGACGCCGAAGCTGCGGAATTAAAACGCAAAGCGGAAGAAGAAACTCAGCGTAAAGTTGAAGCAGAAGCGCGCCGCGTTGCTGAAGAAGCTCGTAAAATGGCTGAAGAAAACGGCGAAAAATGGACAGCTGAAACGAAAACTGAAGAAGACAGCGATTATCACACAACCACTTCTACGCACGCTCGTGCAGCTGAAGATGAAAGTGATGAGAAAGAAGAAGGCCGTCGCTCACGTAATCGTACAGCAAAAGCACCTCGTCAGAAAAAAGGTAACAAACTGTCTGAAAAAGCTGACCGCGAAGAAGAGCGTGCAGCAGGTCGTTCAGGCCGTACAAAAGGTAAACAGCGTAAAGGGAGTTCTTTACAGCAAAGCTTTACTAAACCAGCCGCTGCCGTAAACCGCGATGTGGTTATCGGTGAAACCATTACTGTTGGCGAACTGGCTAACAAAATGGCGGTTAAAGGTTCTCAAGTCATCAAAACGATGATGAAGATGGGCGCAATGGCAACCATCAACCAAGTTATTGACCAAGAAACTGCACAATTAGTTGCAGAAGAAATGGGCCATAAAGTTATTCTGCGTCGTGAGAACGAGTTAGAAGAATCGGTAATGAATGACCGTGATACTGGCTCTGCGGCGCAAGAGCCACGTGCACCTGTTGTCACCATCATGGGTCACGTTGACCACGGTAAAACCTCTTTACTTGACTACATTCGTTCAACGAAAGTGGCATCAGGTGAAGCGGGTGGTATTACTCAGCACATCGGTGCTTACCACGTTCAAACTGACAAAGGTATGATTACCTTCCTTGACACCCCAGGTCACGCCGCGTTTACATCGATGCGTGCTCGTGGTGCTCAGGCAACGGATATCGTTGTTCTGGTTGTTGCAGCGGACGATGGCGTAATGCCACAAACTATCGAAGCTATCCAGCATGCGAAAGCAGCGGGTGTGCCGATTGTTGTTGCTGTGAACAAAATTGATAAACCAGAAGCGGATATTGACCGTGTTAGAAATGAACTGTCTCAGTACGGTGTTATTTCTGAAGAGTGGGGCGGTGATACGCAATTTATCGGTGTATCTGCGAAAGTGGGTACCGGTATTGACGATTTACTTGATGCACTGTTACTGCAAGCTGAAGTTTTAGAACTGAAAGCGGTTTATACAGGCATGGCAAGCGGCGTGGTTGTTGAGTCTTACTTAGACAAAGGTCGTGGCCCTGTGGCAACTATCCTTGTTCAAGAAGGTACGCTGAACAAAGGCGACATCGTACTGTGTGGATTTGAATATGGCCGTATTCGTGCAATGCGCAACGAATTGGGCAAAGAGGTTCAATCTGCGGGTCCATCAATGCCTGTTGAGATTTTAGGTCTGTCTAGCGTCCCTTCTGCAGGTGACGAAGCGACCGTTGTTCGTGACGAGAAAAAAGCCCGTGAAGTTGCCCTGTATCGTCAAGGTAAATTCCGTGATGTTAAATTAGCACGTCAGCAGAAATCTAAACTGGAAAACATGTTTGCTAACATGGAAGAAGGTAAAGTTTCTGAACTGAATATCGTACTGAAAACTGACGTCCAAGGTACTTGTGAAGCGATCACTGACTCTCTGATGAAACTGTCAACAGATGAAGTTAAAGTGAAAATCATCGGTTCTGGCGTTGGTGGTATCACCGAAACGGATGCAACACTGGCTGCGGCATCTAACGCGATTATCCTTGGCTTTAACGTCCGTGCAGATGCATCGGCTCGTCGTGTTATTGACAGCGAAAGCGTTGATTTACGTTACTACTCGGTCATCTATAGCCTGATTGATGAAATCAAACAAGCGATGAGCGGTATGTTAGCACCTGAATATAAACAACAAATCATTGGACTTGCAGAAGTTCGTGATGTGTTTAAATCACCGAAATTCGGTGCAGTTGCTGGTTGTATGGTTACTGAAGGTACCATCAAACGTAACAACCCAATCCGTGTCCTGCGTGATAACGTCGTTATCTACGAAGGTGAGTTAGAATCACTGCGTCGCTTTAAAGATGACGTCAATGAAGTTCGTAACGGTATGGAATGTGGTATCGGCGTTAAGAACTACAACGACGTTCGCGTCGGTGATATGATCGAAGTCTTCGAAATCATTGAAGTTAAACGTTCTATCGACGGTTAATTTTGTGAGAGCCCACGAAGTATCGTGACTACAAAATAGTGTTAATAAGGGGGCGATTGCCCCCTTTATTGTCAGGAGACATAACGATGGCAAAAGAATTCAGTCGTTCTCAGCGCGTTGGGCAAGAGATGCAAAAAGAAATTGCGATCATCTTACAACGTGAGATTAAAGACCCACGTATTGGCATGGCGACCGTTTCAGGCGTTGAGTTATCTCGCGACCTTGCATACGGTAAAGTCTTTGTGACCTTCTTCAATATCGCTAATGATAAAAGCGAAGAAGAAATGGTCGCAGATGGCATTAAAGCCTTAAATGAAGCTGCCGGTTTTATTCGCTCGTTAATTGGGAAAGCAATGCGTTTACGTATTATTCCTGAGTTAACGTTTGAATATGACAATTCCCTTGTTGACGGTATGCGGATGTCAAATTTAGTGTCAAACGTGATCCGTGATGATGAAAAACGTCGTGCGGATGTTAGTGACAAAGAGGAAAAATAATGGGGCGTCGTCGTAGCGGCCGTAATATTGACGGCGTAGTGCTGCTGGATAAACCCACGGATATTTCTTCAAATGATGCGCTGCAAAAAGTGCGGCGCTTTTTTAATGCTAACAAGGCTGGGCACACGGGGGCTCTAGACCCGCTCGCGACAGGTATGCTGCCTGTTTGCCTTGGTGAAGCAACGAAATTTTCCCAATTTTTACTCGATTCAGATAAGCGTTATCGCGTGATTGCTCGTCTTGGGCAGCGCACTGATACGTCGGATTCACACGGCGAAATTATCAGTGAGCGTAACGTAGAGTTTACACAGCAGAAACTGGATGATGCCTTAGAATTTTTCCGCGGTGATACATTACAAGTTCCTTCAATGTATTCAGCGCTGAAACATCAAGGTCGTCCATTGTATGAATATGCACGTAAAGGCATTACTGTCGAACGTGATGCACGCCCAATTACCGTCTATGAATTACTGTTTATTCGTTTAGAAAATAACGAGTTAGAGCTAGAGATTCATTGTTCGAAAGGAACCTATATTCGCACCATCATTGATGATTTAGGTGAGATGTTAGGTTGTGGCGCGCATGTCACTTATTTGCGTCGGTTACAAGTGGCTAACTACCCTTATGAACGCATGGTGACATTAGAACAATTGGCGGCATTGAGAGCAAAAGTGGATGCAGAAGAAGGGTCATTTGAATCCTTGCTGGATGCCTTATTGCTACCGATGGATACCGCAGTTGTTCATTTTCCCGCGGTGAATATTACAGAAGAAACAGCGGCTTATTTCAAGCAGGGTCAACCTGTGCGAGCTGCGGTTCAAGACCTTGATGAAGGTTGTATGGTTCGTGTCACCTGCGGTGAAGAGCAACGGTTTATCGGTATTGCCCTGATCAGCGAAGATGGCCGCCTTGCACCGAAGCGTTTGGTCGTGGAAAATGAACAATCCGCATAGTGGCCCTTATTGCTTTGCTGCGTTAAGCAGCGTAGAATAGCGGCGCTTAATCTTGAGATGCTAAATTAGAGATTGGCTCTCACCACTTACATTAATTTTTTGGAGTTTATTATGTCTCTAAGTAATGAAGCGAAAGCTAAGATCGTTGCTGAGTTCGGTCGCGGTGAAAATGACACTGGTTCAAGCGAAGTTCAAATCGCTCTGCTGACTGCACAAATCAACCATCTGCAAAGCCACTTTTCAGAGCACAAAAAAGATCACCACAGCCGTCGTGGTCTGCTGCGTATGGTTGCACAACGCCGTCGCTTACAAGCTTACTTGAAAGGTAAAGATATCGCACGCTACACAGCTCTGATCGAGCGTCTGGGTCTGCGTCGTTAATCTTGTCAGTTTCAGTGGAAAGGGGCCAATTGGCCCCTTTTCTGCTAAAAGTTATTTTGAAAGTTGAAGTAATACTCGAATTGTACTTAACTTAAATGTTAAGCTATAAGTCGTAATTAACTGTTTTAGTATGCCTCTTCGCTGCATCCGATTCGCGCGGCTAATGAGAACGTTGATGACTGGAATATCAATCTTCTCATTAGTCGCGAGGCTGTAGGAAGAATAAGCCAATGCTACCCGAGATGCTCAGGTGGCCTTACAAAAAGGGTATTATTGTGTTAAATCCTATTGTTCGTAAATTCCAGTACGGTCAACATACCGTCTCGATTGAAACAGGCATGATTGCTCGTCAAGCATCAGCCGCAGTTATGGTTAACATGGATGACACTGCAGTATTTGTGACTGCCGTGGCACAGAAAAAAGTTAAGGAAGGCCAAGATTTCTTCCCTTTAACGGTTAACTATCAAGAGCGTACTTACGCTGCAGGTCGTATCCCAGGTAGCTTCTTCCGCCGTGAAGGTCGTCCTGGTGAAGGTGAAACGTTAATCGCTCGTTTGATTGACCGCCCACTGCGCCCTCTGTTCCCAGAAGGTTTCTTGAACGAAATCCAAATCATTGCAACCGTTGTGTCTGTTAACCCACAAGTTAACCCAGATATCGTTGCGATGATCGGTGCATCTGCGGTATTAGCGCTGTCTGGTGTTCCATTCAATGGCCCAATCGGTGCTGCACGTGTTGGTTTTATCGATGACCAATATGTTCTGAACCCAACAGCAGATGAACTGAAAAAAAGTCGCTTAGATTTAGTCGTAGCGGGTACTGATAACGCAGTATTAATGGTTGAGTCTGAAGCTGAACTGTTAAGCGAAGAGCAAATGTTAGGTGCGGTGGTATTTGGCCACGACCAACAGCAAGTTGTTATTCAGAATATCAATGAATTAGTTAAAGAAGCAGGCAAAGAGAAATGGGATTGGCAGCCAGAGCCAGTTAACCAAGCTCTGCATGATCGCGTTGCTGCATTAGCAGAAAGCCGCATGGGTGATGCTTACCGTATCACTGAGAAACAAGAGCGTTACGCGCAAGTTGATTTAATCAAAGATGAAGTTATCGCAACTTTAGTCGCTGAAGACGAAAACATTGATGTATCTGAAGTGTCAGATATTTTAGCGAACTTAGAAAAACAAGTGGTTCGTACTCGTGTTATCCGTGGTGAGCCGCGTATCGACGGCCGTGAGAAAGACATGGTTCGTGCATTGGACGTTCGTACGGGTGTTTTACCACGTACTCACGGTTCTGCACTGTTTACACGAGGTGAAACTCAGGCACTGGTTACCGCAACTCTGGGTACAGAGCGTGATGCACAGGTTATCGACCAATTAATGGGCGAATACACTGACCGCTTCTTGTTCCACTACAACTTCCCTCCATACTCTGTTGGTGAAACAGGCATGGTAGGTTCACCTAAACGTCGTGAAATCGGTCATGGCCGTTTAGCGAAACGTGGTGTGTTAGCAGTCATGCCAGATCACGCTGATTTCCCATACACTATCCGTGTTGTGTCTGAAATCACTGAATCTAATGGTTCATCATCAATGGCGTCTGTTTGTGGTGCGTCATTAGCACTGATGGATGCAGGTGTGCCAATTAAAGCCGCTGTTGCAGGTATTGCAATGGGTCTGGTGAAAGAAGGTGACGATTTCGTTGTTCTGTCTGATATCTTAGGTGACGAAGACCACTTAGGTGATATGGACTTTAAAGTTGCTGGTAGCCGTGAAGGTATCAGTGCACTGCAAATGGACATCAAAATCGAAGGTATCACACGTGAAATCATGCAAGTTGCTCTGAACCAAGCAAAAGGTGCGCGTCTGCACATTCTTGGTACAATGGAACAAGCGATTAATGGTCCACGTGAAGAAATCTCTGAATTTGCACCACGCATTTATACAATCAAAATTAATGCAGACAAAATCAAAGATGTCATCGGTAAAGGTGGTTCAGTGATCCGTGCGTTAACGGAAGAAACTGGCACAACGATTGAAATCGAAGATGATGGTACTGTGAAGATTGCAGCAACTGATGGCTTGAAAGCGAAAGAAGCAATTCGTCGTATTGAAGACATCACCGCTGAAGTTGAAGTCGGTCGCATTTACCCAGGTAAAGTGACGCGTATCGTTGATTTCGGTGCATTTGTTGCAATCGGTGGTGGTAAAGAAGGTCTGGTACACATTTCTCAAATCGCGGATAAGCGTGTAGAGAAAGTGACTGACTACCTGCAAATGGGTCAAGAAGTTCCTGTTAAGGTATTAGAAATCGACCGTCAAGGCCGTATTCGCCTGAGCATGAAAGAAGCGGTTGCACCAACTGAAGAACAGGGTGCGCAGCCACAGGACTCAGCAGAGTAAGCTGACCTAAAAAACAGCGCTCTACTTGGGTAGAGCGCTATCGGCCAATGAGGCTGAAACGATAATTTGTAAAGCGTGGTAATGTAAGGACGGAGTATGCTGAACAGTATCTGTCTTCGGGTGAGAGATTATCGCACGCTCCCGCGTGTGCTCTTGGCGCTTATCTTTTTTGTTATTATTGGATGTAGCAGCAAAGATTGGCGAAAGAACGAGGTGTTTGCCGTTCCACTTCAACCTTCATTACAACAAGAAGTGATATTGGCGCGCATGGAACAAATCCTTGCGAGCCGATCTTTAACCGATGATGAGTACGCACAGCTTTTATATGAGCGCGGTGTGTTGTATGATAGTCTCGGTTTAAGGGCGCTGGCACGTAACGATTTTTCGACTGCGTTAGCCATACGTCCTGATATTCCTGAAGTTTTTAATTTTTTAGGGATATATTTTACGCAGGCAGGCAACTATGATGCTGCCTATGAAGCGTTTGATTCTGTTTTAGAGCTTGATCCAACTTACAATTTCGCGCGGATGAATCGTGGCATCGCATTATATTACGGTGAACGGTACAAACTAGCGCAGGATGATCTGCTGGCGTATTATCAGATAGATCCAAATGATCCTTTTCGTACTCTGTGGCTTTATCTCGTCGAGAAAGACATAGACCCGCGTATGGCGCAAGATAATCTTGCTGCCCGCTACAACCAAGCGGAGAAAGGGCAATGGGGCTGGAATATCGTAGAATTCTATCTTGGCAATATCAATGAAGATACATTGATGGCGCGATTGAAAGAAACATCTACGGATAACACTTCGCTCGCTGAGCATCTCAGTGAAACTAACTTCTATTTAGGTAAACATTACCTAAGTCTGGGGGATAAGGATAGCGCAGTTGCGTTATTCAAACTGACGGTAGCTAACAACGCTCACAGCTTTGTTGAACACCGCTATGCATTGTTGGAATTGGCGCTGTTAGGCCAAGAACAAGACGACCTTTTAGAATCGGGCCAGCAATAGCTGACGAACATTTCATTGAAAAAATTTTAAGTCATCATCCCTCGGGGTGACGGCCTATTTGTTCGTTTAATAAACACAATTTGAGCCAGTTCACATTTTAAATGAAAATGACCGAAATGATTTTCCGATGGTTATGTAAACTGGCTGCCACTAAGTATGAGGCACCTTTACATGACTACTGAGACCGATATTTCTTTTGCTGAGTTAGGTTTATCAGCACCTATTTTGACTGCACTGAACGACCTGGGATACGAAAAACCTTCTCCAATCCAGCAACAATGTATTCCATTGTTAATGGATGGCAACGATGTATTAGGTATGGCACAAACAGGTAGCGGTAAAACTGCTGCGTTTAGTTTGCCATTACTGCAAAACATTGATGCAGATTTAAAAGCACCGCAAATTTTAGTGCTTGCACCAACGCGTGAGTTAGCTGTGCAAGTTGCGGAAGCAATGAGCGATTTCTCTAAACATATGAACCGCGTAAACGTTGTTGCCCTATATGGTGGCCAACGTTATGACGTGCAATTACGTGCATTACGCCAAGGTCCACAAATTGTTGTGGGTACACCGGGTCGTCTGCTTGACCACCTGAAACGTGGCACGTTAGATTTATCTAAATTAAAAGGCTTAGTCTTAGACGAAGCTGATGAAATGCTGCGTATGGGCTTCATTGAAGATGTTGAAAACATCATGAGCCAAATTCCAGCAGAACACCAAACTGCGCTGTTCTCTGCAACAATGCCTGAACCAATTCGTCGTATTACACGTCGTTTTATGAAAGATCCGAAAGAAATTCGTATTCAGGCAAGCATTACAACTCGTCCAGACATTGCTCAAAGCTATTGGACTGTGTCTGGCATGCGTAAAAATGAAGCGTTAGTGCGTTTCTTAGAAGCAGAAGACTTTGACGCAGCGATTATTTTCGTGCGTACCAAAAATGCAACATTAGAAGTGGCCGAAGCGTTAGAACGCAATGGTTACAACAGTGCGGCACTGAACGGTGACATGAACCAAGCACTGCGTGAGCAAACTTTAGAGCGCTTAAAAGATGGCCGTTTGGATATCTTGATCGCGACTGACGTTGCAGCGCGTGGTTTGGACGTTGAGCGTATTAGCTTAGTCGTTAACTATGACATCCCAATGGATGCAGAGTCTTACGTTCACCGTATCGGTCGTACTGGCCGTGCAGGTCGTGCCGGTCGTGCATTACTGTTCGTTGAGAACCGTGAGCGTCGCCTGCTGCGTAATGTCGAGCGCACAATGAAGCTGACTATTCCTGAAGTTGAACTGCCAGATGCAGACCTGCTGAGCCAACGTCGTCAGGCGAAATTTGCTGAAAAAATTCAACAGCAATTAGAAAGCAGCGATTTAGATCAATACCGTTCACTGTTAGCGAAAATGTCCCCATCTGAAGATGTCGACATGGAAACCTTAGCAGCGGCACTGTTAAAAATGGCACAAGGTGAGCGCGCGCTGATCCTGCCACCAGATGCACCACGTCGTCCACGTCGTGAATTTAACGACCGTGATGATCGTCGTCGTGATGGTGACCGCCGTGATCGCAATAGCAACGGCAACGGTTTCGACCGTGCAGAACGTGGTGAGCGTGGCGGCCGTCGTGAGCGTCGTGACGTTGGCGATATGGAAATGTACCGTATCGAAGTTGGCCGTGATGATGGTGTGGAAGTCCGTCACATTGTTGGTGCGATTGCTAACGAAGCTGATATCAGCAGCCGTTATATTGGTAATATCAAATTGTACGGAACTCACTCAACAATTGAATTACCAAAAGGTATGCCAACTGACGTGTTAACTCACTTAAGTCGCGCACGCATTTTGAATAAACCAACGCAAATGCAACTGATCGGTGATGCACAGCCATTCGAACGCCGCGGTGGCGGTGAGCGTCGTGGTGGTCCACGTCGTGAAGGTGGTAGCGAAGGTGGTTTCGGTGCAGGTCGTCGTAATGACCGTGGCGGTGAGCGCGGTGGCGAGCGTCGTGGTGGTGGTGAACGCCGTGGCGGTGGTAACCGTGACCGTGGTAACTCTGCTCCACGTCAAGAAGGCAATACTGCAGCTCCACGTCGTCGTAGCAGCAGCCATAACGCATAATAGTTTGTTTTTATCGGGATTGATTCCCTACTAAAATCACAAAACCCGCATTTCTTTGGAGTGCGGGTTTTTTTATTTAAGTTTGTTTAATCCTTCTTTCAAGCAGCCTTCTCCTTGCTTCACTTACTGTCATTACACGATTATTATCTACGTCATTTTTAGCAGCCATAATCAGTTTTAATAAAGCATTTGATTGTCGCGTTTTCAAATTGTTATGCATAGTAGAGAATCGTTTCCCATATTGTGATTTTAAACCAACCCCAGCGCCTCTTTTAGCGGCTTTAGGTAGCGGCGGCTAACAGGAATGTGCTCACCTGAGCTGAGCACCAACTCGGCTTGGCCGCTATCACCGAACAAAATTTCATTCAGTTGGGTCATATTCACCAAATATTGCCGGTGGCAGCGCACTAGTGGGGTACGCAGCTCTAATGTGCGCAGTGTCAGTTCAGTAAAACCTTCTTGCCCTTGTGTACTCATCACATAAACACCGCTCATACGTGATGTGACATACAAAACTTCATCAAGCTTCATCAAGTAAATACGGCTATGGCCTGTACACGGGATAAATTTTAGCGGCTCATTGTTACCTAAAAGCTCAAGGTTTTGTTTTTGTTTGCCTTGGCGTAAGCGGTTCAAGGTTTTTTCGAGCCGCTCAGGTTCAAGGGGTTTTAGCAGGTAATCAAACGCATGTTCTTCAAACGCTTGGATAGCGAATTCATTGAAAGCGGTCAGAAATACAATATAAGGGCGGTCTTCGGGATCTAGCATGCGCACCATTTCTAAGCCTGTTAGGCGCGGCATTTGAATATCAAGAAAGACCACATCAGGCTTTTTTTTATGAATAATGTCTATCGCTTCAATGGCGTTTGCGCATTCACCGATAATTTCAATATCATCGTGTTCTTCGAGTAAGCAACGGACGTTTTCCCGTGCAAGGGGTTCATCATCAACAATTAATACATTCATAGGGTTACATTATCATTATTAGGGTGCTGCCAAATACGGTAGGCGAATTTTCATTCGGGTAAATTTTTCCGGCTCATGCTCTACGCTAATGCCATATTGTTCGCCATATTTTAAACGTAAGCGTTTATCGACCAAGCCCATCCCAAGGCCATCACACTGTTTTGCTGGTTTATATAAGCCCGCGTTATCTTCTATCTCGATATACACATGTTCACTGCCGATATAGCTGCGTATTGTAATATATCCCGTCTCTAATAACTGTGAGGTGCCATGTTTAATCGCATTCTCAACAAGGGGTTGCAAGGTAAATGCGGGCAGTTCGACATGTTTGGCTTCTTCTGGAATTTCAATATGGATTTGCAAGCTATCTTGAAAACGGGCTTTTTCAATTTGCAAATAGGCATTGATATGCTCAATTTCCTCACCCAAAGTGGCATTTTGCTCTGGGCGCTTGAGGTTATTACGGAAAAAGGTCGAAATGTATTGAACCAATTGCCCAGCTTGTTGGCTGTCTTTGCGGATCACTGCTTGCAACGTATTGAGTACGTTAAATAAAAAGTGAGGGTTAACTTGGGCATGGAGCAGTTTTACTTCTGATTGCAGTAGCGACTGTTTATTACGTTCATATTGACCCGCTAGAATTTGCGCAGAAAATAAGCTTGCGATACCTTCGCCTAATGTACGGTTAATCGAGCTAAATAAGCTATTTTTAGCCTCATAGAGCTTTATGGTACCAATCACGCGGTCATTCTCCCCCCGTAAGGGGATAACGAGAGCAGAGCCGAGTTTACAGGTTGGACAAAGAGAGCACTTATACGGTGTTTCATTGCCATCGGCATAGACAACCTCATTATTATCAATGGCTTGCCTTGATTGACTCGATGATATAGGTGTTCCGGGGCGGTGGTGATCAGCACCGATGCCAATAAAAGCGAGTATTTTTTCTCGATCAGTAATCGCAACGGCACCAATTTCGAGCTCTTGGTAAATAATTTTGGCAACCTTCATACTGTTATCTGCATTAAAGCCTTTGCGTAAAATACCCTCTGTGGTTAAGGCAATTTTAAGGGCTTGTGCAGAAAACGCGGTGGTGTATTTTTCCACTATCGCACGTCGGTCGAGTAAAATACGAATAAACATCGCAGCACCAATGGTATTTGCGACTAACATCGGCGCGACAATGCTTCTTACCAGCTCAACTGCTTCATCGAAGGGGCGAGCCAATAATAGAATAATTAACATCTGAAGCAGTTCAGCCACGAAAGTGGCGCAGCTAGCAGTAACAGGGTTAAAAATTTTATTAATTTCACCGCGTTTCATATAGTAACGATGAACTAACCCACCAATGAGTCCTTCCACAATAGTCGAAATCATACAGGCAAATGCACTCATACCCCCTAATGAATAACGGTGTATCCCGCCAGTAAAGCCTACAGCAAACCCCACGGCGGGGCCGCCAAGTAGTCCACCTAATACCGCACCAATGGCGCGTGTATTAGCAATAGAATCATTGATATGCAGACCAAAATACGTTCCGATAATACAAAAGACAGAGAAAATCAGGTAACACATCACTTTATGGGGTAAGCGGATGGTGACCTTTAATAATGGAATGACTAGCGGGGTGCGGCTGAGTGCCCAAGCGATAACTAAGTAGACGCACATTTGTTGGAGTAATAATAATATTAAGTCAAATTCGTACATGCTCGTCATATTTCACATTGTGGGGGTGTTGACTGCGTTCGGTTACTCGGGTCACATACTTATGTATGCTCCCCAAGATACCCTCTCTGGTTGCCTACCCACAATGCGAACTATTTAGAGCATGGCTCGTTAAATTTTGCATTGTGGTAAGTGGAGAATTCGGCGATTTTACGACAGACTTTTTAGTGCTGTGTATGAGCGGAATTATTCACTTTGGCTATCTATTTTTAATGTTTATTTTCTTCGTAATTATACCGTAAGTCATTGGTTAAGTAATCGACATTTGAATTAGGGCAATTCATCATTATTTGACATAAGAAAAAAATCGATTCAATATTAGACAAAGACCTGCCTTTTCGTGATCTTGCGCACGAATTTATTAACGCTATACCTAATTTTCTTGTCATACTCTAGGGATAATAGTTTCCCCCGTTATTATTTAAGGTTCGCATAAATAATGAAAAAAAGAACAATAGTACTGATTTTGCTGATGCTTATCTTAATTGCAGCAGCGGCCTTATTTCATTCCCATAATCAATATTTATTGTTGCAGGGAGAAGTGGATGCGCCTGAAGTCATTGTCACTTCAAAAGCCAAAGGCCGCGTGATGGAGCGGCATGTGGAGCGTGGGGATGATGTTAAACAGGGGCAATTGTTGTTAACTCTTGAAAGTCCGGAACTGCAAGCGCAGTACGAAGCCTCTAAAGCAGCAAGAGACCAAGCCAAAGCACAACTCGATCAATCCTTAAATGGCACACGTGCAGAAACCATTCGTGATTTGCAAGCATCGTTAGCTCAAGCCGATTCACAATACCAAAATGCATCCCGTGAATACGCGCGCTTAAGCAATTTAAAAAGCAAAGGCTATGTTTCAGCAAATGAGCTGGATAATGCACGTAAAGCTAAAGATGTTGCTTTCTCGCAAGTCCAAGGGGCAAAAGCTCGTTTAGATGAAGGGCAGCACGGCGATCGTATTGAGCAGCGCCATCAATATGAGGCGGCTTTGCAGCAAGCAGCGCAAAAATTGGCTGAGATCCAAGTGCAAATCGATGATTTACAGGTTAAAGCCCCTGTTGATGGTGAAGTTGGTCCAATCCCCGCAGAAATTGGTGAGTTATTCAACGCAGGTAGCCCGCTGGTATCACTGATCCGCCTGCCACAAGCGTATTTTATTTATAACCTGCGCGAAGATATTTTAGTTGGGGTGAAAAAAGGCGATAAAGTTCAGCTCGATATTCCTGCTTTAGGGAACAAAATGGTTGAAGCCGAAATTCGCTATATCGCGCCAAAAGGTGACTATGCAACGAAGCGGGCGACGCGTGCAACAGGGGATTTTGACTTAAAAACCTTTGAAATTCGTTTGTATCCTGTTGAGCCAATCGATGGGTTAAGACCCGGTATGAGCGTGTTATGGCACTGGGATAAGTAAAGGTGTTGCCATGAAATTAAAGTTCGCTTGGCACGGATTTGAACATGCTTTTAGCCGCGAAACCCAAATGGCTATCCGTAGCCCTGTTTTTCACTGGTTGAGCTGGTTGTTCCCGCTGATGTTGTTTACGTTAGTTAGCGCTAACTTTTCTGAGGGAACCTTGATGGATCTGCCTGTTTCAGTGGTGGATGATAATCACAGCCCAGTGTCTCGACAAATTATTCGCGACCTGAATGCGGGCCCTCACGCTGATGTAAAAACAGTGGACGATAACCTCAGTACCTCACTTAAAAGGTTAGGAAGTTCAAAAGACTACGCACTATTGTATATTCCGCATAATTTTGAAGAAGATGTCCTGCGTGGACGTCAGCCTGAATTACGGATGTATTACAATGCGTTATTTTACGCGTCTGGTAGTTACGCCATTCAAGACTTTAGTGGGCTGGTGGCGGAGCTAAATGCGAAATACCGCCAAGAAATGGCAAAATCGATGGGAAAAGCCTTGCCACCGTTAGCGCAAGTGACACTTTCCTATGACAGCCTGTTCAACCCAAGCGGCAGTTATATTTATTATCAACAGTTTGCCGCCACAATTCATATGCTCCAGCTGTTTGTGGTCACGGCGACAATCTACACCATGTCACGTGGTACGACTTTACAGAGTGTCAAACCTTTTGCCACCGCTTTGTTAGGCAAAATGGCACCTTATACCTTATTTTTTAGTACGTTATTAGCCATTGAATTGGCTGCATTAGTCACGATTTTTGACGCCAAAGTGATAGGGAACCCGTTGTACATGATTGTGGTTGGTTTCTTTTATGTAATAGCGGCGCAAAGTGTTGGGCTATTGCTCTTTAGTTTTACCTCGAGCGCCATCATGGCGTACAGTTTAATTGGGATGCTAGTTAGTATCGCGTTAGCGTTCTCAGGGATGGCCGTGCCTGAATTAGCGATGATTTTGCCGGCACAGATTATTTCGAATATCGAGCCACTAACCCATACGCTTAATGCGATGTTCGATATCTTCTTACGGGAAATATCGTTTGGGCGGATAGTCGAGGTTTGTTTATTTTTACTGATTTACCCTGTTGTTACCGCTTTTTTAGTGCGTAAGCGCTTAGTGAAACGGTTGGAAACCCAAGGAGGCGCCGCATGATGGCTGTGTATTTTGCGACCTTCCGTAAAGTGTTACTTGGGATGTTAGAAAAACCCATGTGGTTGCTTCTGTTGGTATCGCTGTGTGTGATGAGTTTGGTGTATGCGAGGCCTGTGTTATGGGACTTGCCTGTCGCAGTGATTGATATGGATCACAGCACGGCGAGCCGCGAGCTGATCCGCGATTTAGACGCAACACCAAAAGTGCAGTTGCACGGTTATGACAATCTTGCACAAGCTCGCCAAGACATGATTGCACGAAAACTCTTTGCGATAATTATCATTCCAACGGATTTTCAACAGCATTTATTGAGCGGTAAAAACATTACCGTACCTGTGTACGGGGATGCGACAAACCGTTTGGCGAGTGGGCAAATTCAGCAAGAACTTTCTAAGGCATACCAAACATTGCTCAATGCGTATAACACGCAGTTATTAACTAAAGCGGGTTATAGCCAAGAGCAAGCGAAGGTGATTATCACCCCTGTGCGTAGTGAAACAGAGCCCTTATATAACCCTGGAGTTAGCTTTGCGGCGATTGTTTTCCCTGGCTTGTTGGTCATGTTATTACAGCACTCCCTGTTAATTGCCTGTGTACGGGTGAGTATCGCTGTTCGCTCTACGCCTAAAGGAAAACCGCCGTTAGCTGTTTATTTAGGCGCGTTATCGGCGTTGATCCCGATTTGGTTATTTTTATCGACGGTATTTTTTGCCCTTTGGCCATGGGTGTTGGGGTACCGACAAGAAGCGCCACTGTATGTGATTTGGCTGTTCACTTTCCCATTCCTGTTAGCCGTACTTGGCCTTGGCAAGTTGGTCACGGAATGCCTACGCAGTGTGGAAATGATTTATTTAACATTGGCGTTTATTACCACGCCAGTGTTTTATATGTCAGGCACCATTTGGCCGTTGCAAGCGATGCCAGATTGGGTACGAATGATTGCTTCTGCACTGCCATCCACGTGGGCAACGAATGCCATGGCGGGCCTTAACCAAATGGGCCTACCATTTAGCGATGTATTAATGGATATCGTGATGATGTTGACGCTAGGCGTGATTTACACCGTCATTGGGGTCTTTATTGGTATGTTGCGCGATGGAGAGCTGCGTCATTTAACCCATGCGTTTAACCGTTGGCGTCGGCACCACCGCTAGGTTTTTAAACTCCTTTCCTATTATATAATCGACGATAACTTAACCAAGTAATGACTAAGTTATCGTCTAATGCTATACTCATTAGGAATGTAGTCACAATGTAGCTACATTTTGATGTTAGGAGAGATAACATGTCTACTTTATTAAAAACGGCAGATGTTCGTAGCCGTATCGATGAACAATTAAAAACAGAAGCAACGAGTGTATTACAAGATTGTGGTTTAACTATCAGTGCTGCAATACGTTTATTTTTAGAGCAAGTGGTGCAGGAACAAAAAGTTCCTTTCGAAATTAAGCGTAAACAACCCTCGCGAAAAACAGGGCTAGCATTAGAAGAAGCTAACGTTATTGAACAGCAATATGCTTCTGTTGACGAAATGATGTCGGAGTTAAGTAAAGTTGACTCAAAAGTTAAATAATAAGAGAGCAAAGCAACCAAGGCGGGTTGCTTACACACCAACGTTTAAAAAGTCTTGGGAACGTTATAATAAAGCTGGCCGTAGGGATATGAATAGTGCGGTTATTATCATGGAGATTCTTTTTTCTCAGAAAGCGATTCCTAAAGAATACTTAGATCATGAACTTGAAGGCAGTGAATGGCAGGGGGCGAGAGAACTTCATATAGGTGGTGATTTTCTATTGATCTATCGACTATCAGATAAGGGTAATTTAATTACATTTGTTGATATTGGTTCTCACAGTGAGCTCTTTGGTTAAGGTAATGAATCTATGTTTGAATTCATTACCTTATTAATTTTTTAAGACACCATCGACAAGCCCGCTATCTGCCGCCAATAGCCGTTACAGCTTTGGTTTTCAATACGCAATGGCATCATGCCATCTTCATTGGCTTTAAACTGAGCAAGCACATCTAAGGACTCAACGCTTTCAGGGGAAATGCGCACAATATCCACTAAACCTTTCATCGATGCCAACTCATTCCCGAGGTTATAACAATCACCACTGAGCGTTTGGATACCATTTAAGGTAAACACTTGCTGTTGCTCTTGGGAAAGCACCTTACGTCCTTGAGGGTAATTAATGCAGCAGGTTTCGCAATCATCTTTTTGCTTGTTTTCTGAACGTGCTGTAAAGCAGCGTGCTGAATAGGCAAGGGGAAGATGGCCGTAACTCATAACTTCCACTTCGAATTTATGGCGAATACCCATTTCCTCACATTGATTGAGCAAGTTAACCAACCAGTCACGGGAAAGCTCAACAGGCATGCACCAGCGCGTCATGCCTTGGCGCAGTAGAATGTTTAATGCTTGGGCGTTGTAGCAGTTGAGGCCATGCCCAGCCACAAATGGTAGCTTTTTATCCACCAACATGTTGATGACGCCAAAATCGTGCGCTTCAAGTAAAAACTCGCCGTTATCCACCAATTTGGTGATTTCTTTTAGCTCTGAAGGCGCTTGCAGTAGCGCAAGGGAGCTCAAGACGATTTGCTTACCACTTTTGGCTAATTGCTGGGCAAGCTCTATCCAATCATTGGGCTTCATTTCACGGCGCTTGCTGCATACCGTTTCCCCAAGATAGATAATATCGGCTTCACTTTGCATCGCGAGTTGATAAAAATCGTTTAACGTCTGTTTTGGCCAGTAATAAAGCACTGATCCTAAAGAGTACTGCATGATAGTTTTACCTTTTAATTATTGCCATTTGCGATGATAAGCACCTAATGTGGTTTGGCTTCCTTCAGAAAGCTTTCCAAGTGCTTTCATCCATTTAGGATCGGTGACAAAGTTATCAGGGTTGGATTTATAACGGTCAATGGCTTGGCGCCAGATACGTGCGACTTCAGAAACATAAGCAGGGCTACGTTGGCGACCTTCAATTTTCACGGAGGCAATATTTGCTGCCATTAGCTCAGGTAATAATTCAATCGTATTGAGGCTGGTGGGCTCTTCAAGAACATGGTATTTCTGCTCGTCTACTAAATAGCGGCCTTTACACAATGTTGGGTAACCTGCGTTTTCATCGGCTTTATAGCGGTCGATAAGTACATCATTGAGACGTGATTCCATACCATTGGCAGTTTGTTGCCAACGCACAAAGCGGGCAGGAGAACAGGCGCCAACGGTATTTGGGGACTCTCCCGTCAGGTAAGAGGATAAATAACAGCGCCCTTCAGCCATAATACACAGGCTACCAAAAGCAAATACCTCGAGGGGGACAGGGCTATTTTTCGCCAATTGCTTAACTTGATGAATCGAAAGTACGCGAGGCAGTACGACACGGTGGACATCAAAGTTGCGCTGATAAAAGCGGATTGCCTCAGTATTGGTGGCAGAGGCTTGCACGGAAACATGTCTTTCAATATGCGGGTATTTAGTGGCAGCGTACTCTAACATCGCGATATCGGCGATAATAAGGGCATCGGCACCAAGGTCAGCGGCAAGATCTACCGAATCTTGCCATCGTTTGTAGCCATCCGGGTGAGCAAATGTATTGATGGCGATATGCAATTTACGATTGCGGCTGTGAATATAACGCTCTGCTTCATGCAGTTTTTTTTGTGTAAAATTCAAACCTGCAAAATGGCGTGCGTTAGTATCATTTTTTAGCCCGATATACACCGCATCAGCGCCATTATCCACAGCGGCTTTTAAAGCAGGTAAGTTTCCTGCTGGGCAGAGTAATTCCATTGACCTATCCCTGTATAAATTTTGACAGCCGCTATTTTAGTCAAGGGAACTGTTATAGATTTTGATTTAGAGCAGAGAAATTGTTAATGGATGTTTGTATTCGTTACGCAAATAGCAAAACAGGCAGATAAAAAATAAATATTGGCGAGATGGGTAAAAATTGATATAGGATCAGACCAGTAACCCGATTTTTTGGCAAGATACTTATCATAACCCAAATAACACATCAATAATATCAACCATTGTTATTATTGATTGTTATAATTTTTTTAAATTATGTGTATAGACAACATGTTACCCTAATTACTTCGAGCTGCTACTCTGATTAAGTAGTTACACGAAAACGGGCAGACAATGAATACGGGAGTCAATATTGTGTTAGGTAAAATTCGTTCTCAACTCATCACAAAAGGCCCTTCACTTTTGAAATTGCCTTTAAAAGTGACCCCATTTGCTGTGCAGCGTCAGGTGCTTGAACAACTGTTAAGTTGGCAGTTTCGTGAGTCAGTAAAAGAAGGGGAGCTTGATTTTCTCGAAGATAAATGGCTTAAAGTGGAAGTTCGTGATTTAGCACTGGTGTGGTTTATCAGCCTACAAAATGGTCAGTTAGCGGTTAAGCAACAGGCAGATGCCGATGTCAGTGTTAGCGGCAATGCCAATGATTTGGTGTTGATTGCAGCACGGAAAGAAGACCCTGATACATTATTTTTCCAACGCCGTTTGGTGATTGAAGGGGATACCGAGTTAGGGTTATATGTGAAAAACTTGATGGATGCGTTTGAGCTCGAAAATATGCCAGCCCCCTTGCGTTTCGCATTATTGCAATTAGCTGAAGTGATTAAAACGGTACAAGATAGCGAGGACGCAGAGCATAAAGCCCCTGCGTTGACCTCATGCTAATTCGGGTAGAGATCCCTGTTGATGCCATGGGCATTGATAGGCTACTGCGAGAAACCTTCCCAACGGAAGCTGAAGCTAACCTTGTTCAACACCTACGTGAAGACGGTTTACTGACATTGGGAGTTGTCGCCACCAATGATAATGGTGAAGTGATAGGTTATGTGGGTTTCACTCCTGTTGACCTAAATGGCGAAGACGTACAATGGGTGGGGTTAGCACCTTTAGCCGTTAATAAAGCCCACCAAGGGCAAGGCATTGCAGAGAAACTGGTTTATGAGGGGTTAGATAGCCTGAATGAATTTGGTTATGGCGCAGTGGTTGTGCTGGGGGATGAGCAATATTACTCGCGCTTTGGGTTTGTACCAGCGTCTAAACATAACATTCATTGCCAGTGGCCAGAACAACAAGCTCACTTTTTAATTTGTGGGTTAGAAAATGGTGGGATAGGCGAGCAACAAGGTGATGTGGTCTATTCTTCACATTTTGACAATTTAGCTTGAGTTAAATAAGCCGTCAAATCGCTAGGCTGGTCAATGACCAGCCTTTCTTTTGTCTTTTTACTCAGTTGCTTAACCTTATATTCCAGTTGGGATGCCGCTGAACGTGAACCAATCAAACATGAAAATGCTAATGTTAGTGGCATTTTCCCTTTCAATGCTTTTGCCCCTGTTCCCGCTTTGTGTTGCTCAAACCGGCGCTGTACATCCGTCGTGATCCCGCAATAAAGTGCGTTATTTTTCTCTCTCACTAGATAGAGATACCAGCTATTTTGCTTTAACTCGCTTTTTTCTGAGGTGATATTTGTCATTTTGTGCTGCTTTACCAGTTAAAAACAATGAGTTAAAGACGAATATATTCGTTAAGGAAGTTATTTATAACACATTAATATATAAATAAAAAATGCAATAAAGTTGTCACAAAGCTGTAACCTCAACATAGGTTATCATTCAATTTATTTGAATAACTATAGCAAAATATGCTAATTTTCATTCCAAGTTAAAGCGCATAATATGATCCATATCACAGGGGGACAGTAAAAACCCCGATTAAAAATCCAGTTTACAACAAGTTTACAAAAAGGAATATACGATGAAAAAATCAACATTATTTGCTGCTGCTTTAGCTTTAGGTGCTGTATCATTTGGTTCAATGGCTGCTGATGAAGTTCAACATTCTAGCCAACCAGCTGCGGGTTATGTCTCAGTGACTGGTGCAGTTAGCGTCAATGACCTGACCGCACAATTGGCCAAAAAAGCTGATGAAGCTGGCGCAACTTCTTTCCGCGTGATTTCTGCAAGTGGTGAGAATTCAATGAGTGGTACTGCGGCTATCTATAAATAAATTTACTCGTCATGCTTCGAGCCGTATCGTTGTTGGCCGCGTTCATTCGCACTAGTCACATACTTATGTATGCTCCTAGCGCCTCGTTCACTTGCCGCCTAGCTACAACTCGAATTATTTAGAGTAAATACTCGAATTTAGTTGGCATATAAGCCTAAAAATATTTAGCTTAATATTTCAGCTAGTTAGAGTATAGTAATAGCGAATTTTACGCCTACGTTCAGAACTGTTTTAACGAGCTCACGGAGTCATCTCCAAGAGCTTGTTCTGAACGGGTTTATATGGAAACCGCTATGACGCCTGAACAAACCTTAAAACACATCCAGCGCTATATTTCCCGCCAACACGTTTTTTCCCTATTCACTCACCACCTCAATGATATCTGGCCTGCCAGTTGTTATTATGCATTTGATGCGAAAAGTATGTCGTTGATCCTCATGACGGATCCCAACTCTACACATGGTCAGCTGATGGTGGCTAACGCCCAAGTGGCGGGCACAATCTCTACACAAACCAAAACGGTAAATGCGATACAAGGGGTTCAATTTATTGGTGAAATTGAAAAACTTGAGGGGGAGGCTGAGCAGCAAGCGCGAAATGCCTATTGCCGACGATTCCCCGTGGCCCTCTCGGCGAAGCTACCTGTGTGGCAGCTTCACTTAACGAAGGTTAAAATGGTGGACAATAAGTTGGGATTTGGCACCAAATTGCATTGGGCCCGAGAAGCTTAGCGCAAATGGTGGATCACCTGATTCGCACTGCCGCGCCAAATTAAGCGCGGGTCGTGTAAATCTTGCTCAAACTTACCGTCAATTAAGGTATTGACCAAGCTGACAACCTTTTGTTGTTCGAGCGTCAATTCAGCTAGCTTATAGCCAGTCCATACCCAGATGTCCTTATCCGGGCAGACCGCTTTCACTCGCTTCACTAACTTGAGCACCGCAGGCAAATTGGCTGGGTGCAGAGGGTCTCCGCCTGAGAGGGAGAGCCCTTGCCGACGGATACGGGTATCTTGCAAATCTTGAATAATTTGGTCTTCCATTTCTTGGGTGAATGGCACGCCGGAATCTACTCGCCATGTGCTTTGGTTGTAGCAACCACGACACTGATGGACACACCCCGCTACAAACAGTGTGCAACGGGTTCCTGGGCCATTAACCACATCAACAGGGTAATATTGGTGATAATTCATACTATTAACCTATTTGACCATTACCTAAGTGTTTGATGCGGCGCTTCACTTCTTCTTGTTTACCTGCGTTAAATGGGCGGGCATCTGGGCTGCCTAAATAGCCACATACGCGGCGGATCACCGAAACACGGTTAGTGTCATGGTTACCGCAAGCTGGGCAGGTAAACCCCTTGCTGGTACAGGAAAACTCGCCAGAAAAACCACATTCATAACATTCATCTATCGGTGTGTTGGTGCCATAATAAGGAACATGTTGATAGCTATAATCCCACACATCTTCCAGCGCCCTGACGTTATGTTGCAAGTTAGGGTACTCGCCGTAACAGATAAAACCGCCATTCGCGATTGCAGGATACGGCGCTTCAAAGTCAATTTTGTCGTATGGATTAACTTGTTTTTCAACATCTAAGTGGAAACTGTTGGTGTAGTAGCCTTTATCTGTGACGCCATTAATGACACCGAATTCTGCGGTGTCGATGCGACAAAAACGGTCGCATAAATTTTCACTTGGTGTGCTATATAAGCTGAAACCGTAGCCTGTTTGTGCTTTCCACTCGTCTGTTGCTTGGCGTAGGCGATCAACAATAGCTACGGCTTTTTCACGTAATTTTTCGCTGTCATACACGTGGGTTTCGGAGCCAAATAGCGCATTGATGGTTTCATGTAATCCAATGTAACCTAAGGAAATTGAGGCTCTGCCATTTTTGAATATCTCAGCAACATTATCGTCCGCTTTTAATCTTACGCCACACGCACCCTCCATATACAGGATAGGGGCAACGCGGGCTTTCACTGTTTCTAGGCGGGCAATTCGTGTCATTAAGGCTTTTTTCGCGATAGCGAGGCGCTCGTCTAATAACGCCCAGAATGCATCTTCATTGCCTTGCGCTTCAATGGCGATACGCGGCAAGTTCAGGCTGATAACACCTAAATTGTTGCGGCCATCATGAATTTGTTCGCCATTTTCTTCATAAATTCCTAAGAAGCTGCGGCAACCCATTGGCGTTTTAAACGAGCCAGTGACATCAACCACACGGTCATAATTAAGGATATCGGGGTACATGCGCTTGCTGGCACACTCTAAGGCTAATTGCTTGATATCGTAATTTGGATCGCTAAGTTTGTGGTTTAGCCCATCTTTGATAGCGAAAACCAGTTTAGGGAACACGGCGGTTTTGCGGTTTTTACCAAGGCCTGCAATGCGGTTTTTCAGGATTGATTGCTGAATTAAACGCGCTTCTTTTGATGTACCTAGCCCAAAACCAAATGTGACAAACGGTGTTTGGCCATTGGCGGTATGCAGTGTATTCACTTCATACTCTAAAGATTGGAACGCATCGTAACACTCTTTATCGGTACGGCTTTGCGCGTAACCTTCTGCATCAGCAATTCCCCATTCTTGGGCCACTTCTAAGTGTTTTTGGTAACTGATCGCCACATAAGGCGCTAAAATCTCATCAATGCGGTTGATGGTTGTGCCACCATAAATATGGCTAGCCACTTGAGCAATAATTTGCGCGGTTACCGCTGTTGCTGTTGAAATAGATTTAGGGGGCTCAATTTCCGCATTTCCCATCTTAAATCCATTAGTTAACATGCCCTTTAGGTCAATCAGCATGCAGTTAAACATCGGGAAGAATGGGGCATAGTCGAGATCGTGATAGTGAATTTCACCTCGTTCGTGAGCCAAAACGACATCACGAGGTAAAATATGCTGTTTGGCATAATGTTTTGCTACGATCCCAGCAAGTAAATCTCGCTGAGTTGGGATCACTTTACTGTCTTTATTGGCATTTTCATTTAACAAAGAGACATTACTTTGCTCAATTAATCCACGAATATCATGGGTAAGCTGGCTACGTTTTTCACGCTCGCTATCTCTATCATGGCGATATTCGATGTATGCACGGGCTAAATCTTTGTACGGCCCAGCCATCAGCTGGTTTTCGACAGCATCTTGGATTTCACCAATGTCCACTTGGTTACGGTTGCAAAGCTGCTCTGTGACAATAGAGGCAACTTGAAGACAATAATCGTCATCCTTAACATCCACCGCTGCGGCTGCGCGCTTTACGGCTTCTTGTATTCTTGGAAGGTCAAAATTGACCTGACAACCATCTCTTTTAATGACAACCGTTCCCACTGTCTCTCTCCTTTTTAAGTTATCCACAGTATTAACGGTGTTATCCGTTATCTTTCTGCTGAGCGTATAACTGTGGATAAAATGTGAATAAATACTATATATTGTGCCTATGTAGGTAATTAAAGCACAATATATAGGTTATTGCTTTTTTTTAGCTGACATTAGTTTGATCCAAAACAAAGAAAATAATTAAGTGTCTGAATATCAAAAGCAGGAGCTGAAAATAAATAATTTAGAGAGTAAGAAAAAAGTTTACCTTAAGTTTCGATTCGGTTAATGGAGAGGTAAGGTATTTGAGAGATGAAAAGTGGGAGAGGAATAACAGGCTTTGGGCAAAACAAACACCCCACTAATATCATGGGGTGCCTTCATTGAATTAAGCGTTACTTGCGTACGGCAATGGCTTCAATTTCAATTTTTACGTCTTTTGGCAGACGAGCAACTTCAACACAAGAACGTGCTGGGAATGGTGCGTTGTGCTGTTTGAAGAATTCTTCATAGGTTGCGTTGACTGTCGCAAAGTCATTTAAGTCTTTAACAAATACAGTGGTTTTAACGATATCTGCTGCGGTTAAGCCTGCTTTTTCTAAGATTGCTTTGACGTTAGCCAGTGATTGGCGCGTCTGTGCAGCGATATCTTCTGGCACTTCACCGGTTTTTGGATCAACAGGGATTTGGCCTGAAGTGATAACCATGCTACCCAAATCAACGCCTTGAACGTATGGGCCAATGGCAGCGGGTGCGTTTTCTGTATTGATTTCGTATGACATAATTACTCCGTTTCATCACGTAAGAGAAGTGACTCGCCTGATATACCTTAGGCAGAACCACATTTTTATGGCTAATAGGCGCTATTAAAACACGGATTGCGCCCTGACAACACCGAAGTCTACGCTGAAATAACCTATTGATTATTGATCACGGCGTCTCTATCGAACTCTTTTTCACAGAAACGGCAAGTCAGCGCGACTTCTTTGCCCACTTTCTTCACGCGGAAACTGCTTGAAACGGGTTCATTGTGGCTAATGCAGTTACTGTTTGGGCATACCAGTACGTTATCGATATGCTCTGGTAATGTTAATTCTAATTTTTCAACGACTTGGTAATCTTCAATGCGGTTTACGGTCGCTTCTGGTGCGTACATCGCTAATTGGTTAGCTTGCTCAGGGGTTAAAAAAGTATTTTCAATTTTGATAATGTCTTTTTTGCCCAGATTACTAGACGGTAAATTTAACCCGATAGTGATGCGCTCATCAGTTTTGGTTAATTTAAATAATTTCAGTAGTTTAAAGCCAATTTGAGCAGGAATGTGGTCGATAACCGTACCGTGGCTGATCGCTTCAACTTGTAGTTTATGGTCGTGTGTCATGATGGTGTCCTCCTCAGATAGCCAATTCTTTATTTAAAACCAGTGATAGCAACGCTTGGCGTGCATAGATGCCGTTACCTGCTTGCTGGAAGTAATACGCATAAGGGGTGCTATCGACATCGACTGTAATTTCATCGATACGTGGTAGTGGGTGCAAGACCTTTAGATTCGATTTTGCCGAGTGCAGGTCTTCAGCACGCAAGATGAATTGTGCTTTCACATTGGCATATTCAGATGGGTCGAGACGCTCTTTTTGGACGCGAGTCATATACAGGATATCCAGTTCTGGCATCACTTCATCAATGTTATTGTGCAGGCTGTAAGTGGCGCCTTTTTCTTCCAAAATATGCAAGATATGGTTTGGCATAGACAGAGCTTCAGGTGCGATAAAGTAGAAGTGATTGCCTTCAAACTTTGATAAAGCCTGCGTAAGCGAGTGTACGGTTCTGCCATATTTGAGGTCACCGACCATGGCGACTTGCAGGTTTTCTAAACGGCCTTGTGTTTCTTGGATGGTGAATAAATCCAGCAACGTTTGTGTTGGGTGTTGGTTAGAACCATCACCTGCATTGATGACAGGGATTTTACCCGCAAACTGGCTGGCTAAACGCGCCGCACCTTCTTGTGGGTGGCGCATCACAATGGCATCGACATATTGGCTGATAACAGAAATGGTATCTGCTAAGGTTTCGCCTTTTTTACCTAACGATGTGTTGGTGCTATCCGAGAACCCCACAACGGAAGCACCTAAGCGATGGATTGCAGTTTCGAATGATAAGCGCGTTCTGGTTGAGGCTTCAAAGAAACAACTCGCAACGACTTTATGTTTTAGAAATTCAGGTTGTGGCTGTTTTTTTAATGATGCAGCCACGTTGAGCACAAGCTCAAGGTCTGAGCGGTCTAAATCGTTAATCGAAATGATATCGCGAAGATATAAAGGATTCGGCATGGTTGTTCTCCTTTGTCAGCAAGACATGTTAGGTCTATAGGCCAAAAAAAAGCCCCTCAATGAGGGGCTTTCTTATTAATACGGAGGGGAAAAACAGGCTGTCCAGACCGCTCGAAGGCAGTGCGTTGGAGGTGTTCTGTGTAAAAAATACAGCAGCAGCGTTCATGGTTTCTCCCGACAAATTGTGGCGCATTATACGCATGTCTCTCGCTGACGCAAGCGTTTGCATAAAGAAAAATGAAATTTTTTTCGAGTGTGCTTTTCGATTGAAAATTGAACAAGTGGATAAAATATAAAAAATCAGTGGGATGGCAAGTTTTGCTGGTTGTTGCATGCGGAACATTTTTTATGGGTATTCAATCGCTAAATTACCCGCGATGTTAAACGAGTGTTCACCATAATCACCTGCGCTATTTGGTACGACTTTAATTAAAGTAGCGTCAATATAATAGACTTTTTGGTTTTGCGTCATGGTAATAGCAACGCCTTTATTGGGTAAGATTGCTTCTCCCTGCCAGCTCAGTTTGACTGCATGTGCTTTGCTGGTGGTTTGGAATAACTGGTTAGAGTAGGCGTTTGCAGGCGCAGCAAATGATAACTTAGCATCCACTGTCGTTTTGCAGTCAATGGAAAGTGGGATTTTGTGTGTTACGGTTTCTTGCCCCATCCTTTTAGAGGAAACATCCCCGTGTGTAAAGTTTGAATAAATAGCGTTATCGGTGAGTTGGCATAATAGTGGTGCGTTTGAAAACGAGCCATGAATACGAATAGGCATATTTTGTGTTGCTGCTTGAGAATAAGGGATAATACCAACTAATAATATAGATTGGACATATATTATAAATTTAATAGCGCGCATAAATGAAGAATCTCAAATAAAATATGATTTATTTTTTTGTCATTATACATTTTGAGCCGTGTGGTTTTATTACTCAGCTCAAAATGTAGATAGAGAAAATATTATTGGTAAGTAATTGCTAAGTTACCTGTAATATCAAAGGTGTGGTTACCGAAATCGTTAGGGCCGTTAGCCGTTAATCGAGCAATACTCGTATAGAAATAAATCGTGTTTCCACCTTTAGCAATTTTAATGCTATCTGATTGACCCGGTTTTACTTCAGTACTGTTGTATTTTAATTTCACACCAAATGCGTCACTAGAGGTTCTAAAGGCTTCGGGTAATTTAGGCGCATTAGTTGCAGCAAACGTTAATTTCGCATCAGCAGGGAATTCACAGGAGAAACTTAAATAGCCTGAGCTTTTAAATGCAGTCTCATCACCGATTTTTTCTAATGTATTGATTGCACCAAAGGTCGTTGTATTTTCTAATTTTGTATCATTACAAGGCTGAGTCACATTAGAAAATGTACCTTTGATGTTAATTGGCATATTTTGAACAGCGGATAGGGCCGGTAAAGAGACACAAACGAGTAATGCTAAACCACTTTTTTTTAGCAAATTCATGAAAAAATTCCTTTTAATTAATATTAAGAAATAACATTTTAGTCAATATATTGTTTTTATTGAATAGAGGTGATGCAAATAAAAATTTAATTTTGGTGTGATGATTAATATAAGGTTAAATTCTTTTTTTAAACCACTATGGATTAATTATTTTTAATTTTTAGCATAAATACTTAATATTGTTTTTCTAATTACACGTTTAATTACGTAAGTAATATTGATATCTTTTACAGTTAATTATTTTTTAAATAAGTTAAATTTGTTAAGTTATTTAAACTGTAAATAATATTAAAATAAAAACCTTATATGGATTTTGGGAGGGGATATTTTGATTCAATACGGAGTTGTTACTCCCTCAACACAATAGCTAGCGTTGAGGGAGTTAAGCTTAGAAAATATTGACAGGTAACTCAGGTGCTAATGTGGCTACCATGACAGCTTTAATGGTGTGTAAACGGTTTTCTGCTTGGTCGAAAACAATGCTATAAGGGGATTCAAACACTTCCTCGGTGACTTCTAACCCACCGTACATATTGAATTCCTTCGCCAATTGCGCGCCGAGCGTGGTGTCTTCATTGTGAAATGCTGGTAAGCAATGCAGGAACTTCACATTAGGGTTACCTGTTAACTTAATCACATCCATATTGACTTGATACGGCTTTAACAGGTTAATTCTTTGCGCCCAAACCTCTTTAGCTTCACCCATCGACACCCACACATCCGTATAAATAAAGTCAGCGCCTTTGACCCCTTCTGCAACGTCTTCGGTAAGCGTGATTTTTGCCCCTGTCGTTTTGGCAATTTCTTGGCAGGTATCAACCAGTTCCTGTTCAGGCCAACAGCTTTTAGGTGCGACTAAACGCAGGTCTAGTCCTGTCAGTGCAGCAGCTTCTAACATGGAATTGCCCATGTTATTGCGCGCATCGCCTAAGTATGCAAATTTAATTTCAGAAAATGGGGTGTTTGGTCGGTGCTCTTGAACGGTCAGCAGGTCGGCTAATAACTGTGTGGGATGGAATTCATTAGTTAGTCCATTCCATACAGGCACTCCCGAGTGTGCGGCTAGTACGTCAACGGTGCTTTGCGCGAAACCCCGATATTGGATACCGTCATACATTCTGCCGAGGACCCTTGCCGTATCTTTCATGGTTTCTTTGTGACCAATTTGGCTGCCAGAAGGCCCTAAATAGGTGACTCTTGCACCTTGGTCGAAGGCACCAACTTCGAAAGCGCAACGGGTCCGAGTGGAGTCTTTTTCAAAGATCAGGGCAAAATTTTTCCCTGCGAGAAGGGGGGGCTCTGTGCCTGCTTTTTTTTCTGATTTTAACCAGGCAGAGAGCTTTAACAATGAATGAATTTCGCTAGAGGTGAAATCCAATAACCTTAGAAAATGCTTACTATAGAGGGGGTTCATAAAATGCAGCCTTTTTTGATTGAATTAATATTCAATTTATATTCATAAAAATTCAAAATCAACCCCCAATGAAAAAGAATTATTCTGAAAGGTATGGTTTCACTGTTAACCCTATGGGAGAATGGCGCAGAGAATAGCGATAATGGAATAAGGGGTGTGGATATGGTTGATAAAGCGGAACTCGACGCGCAGTACGAAGAAACTCGTCTAATTATCGAAGAATTACTGGAAGATGGCAGCGATCCTGATGCACTGTATGCCATTGAGCATCACTTTTCTGCGGATAACTTTGCGTTATTAGAAAAAGCCGCAGTTGAAGCGTTCAAATTGGGTTATGAAGTGACGGATGCGGAAGAGCTCGAAATCGAAACGGGTGAAACGCTAATGTGCTGTGATGTGATCAGCGAAAGCGCATTAAATGCAGAGTTAATTGATGCACAAGTTGACCAATTAATGAAACTGGCTGAGAAAATGGGCGTCAATTACGATGGTTGGGGCACGTATTTCGAAGATCCAGATGCAGAATATGATGATGAAGACGGTGACGATATCGAACCAGAAGATCGCGTTCATTAATTGTTAGTCGTATCATTCAAATACTTAAAAGGATAGTTAAATACTATCCTTTTTTGTTAATGACAGAACTACAGTGCTTTCAACATGCGAATTTCGCAGTCACTATGGCCCGTACTGCCAAGGGCTTCATCAATAAATTCAAAGCCTAATTTTTCATACAGCTTAATGGCTGCTTGTAGCTCTTTTGTGGTTTCTAAATAGCAACGAGTATAGCCTTGTGCTTTTGCAAACTCTAACGACATCAGGACGATTTGCTTCGCTAAGCCTTTGCCACGTAAGACAGAAGACAAGTACATTTTTTGTAGCTCAGCCGTTTCGTTATCACCACCTGCCAGTTGTGACACGCCACCACCCCCGACAATTTCCCCGTCCATTTCTACCACCCAATATGCGCTGCGTGGCTGGCTATAAACTTCAAATAAGGTGTCTAAAATAGGGTCAGCTACTGCGAAGCCTTTGTCTGCTGTTAAGCCATGTTCTGCGGAAACTTCGCGGATCACTGCTGCGATCCCTGCATTGTCTTGTTGTTCGATAAGACGAACGTTGTAGTTTTGTGTTGTCATGTGAAACTCTTAATTATTATTGTGTACAACTCAGTGTAGAGAGAACCTGAAGGGCACTTCAATCTGAGAACTGCGAACGCAGTTATTTGATAATACGCGAATTAACAGGCAAGAAAAAGCCCTTATCCGTGAACGAATAAGGGCTGCCAAATTGATTGATTAATCAATTATTATAAAGAGGCGATAGTCACTTTCTGTGCTTCAATTTTCGCTTTCGCTTCAATATTTGCAGTAAGACGCTCACGCTCTTTTTCGACAACCGCAGCAGGGGCACGGCTGACAAAACCGTCATTAGCCAGCTTGCTTTCGATGGTGTCGATTTCTTTCGTCACTTTTTCCAGTTCTTTATCTAAACGCGCTAATTCTGCGTCTTTATCGACTAAGCCTGCCATTGGGATCAGCAGCTCAGCACCGTTAACCAGTTTGGTCACAGACACTGGCGCTTCTTCACCATCCGCTAAAACACGGATTGTCGCAAGGCGAGCCATGGATTTGATAAAGTTTTGGTTCTCTTCAACGCGACGCTGTGCATCTGCTGACGCGCCACGCAGCATCACATCCAGCGGTTTACCTGGAGAGATATTCATTTCAGCACGAATATTACGCACTGCAATGATCGCCTCTTTGATCCACTCAAGGTCATTGAGTGCCAGCTCATCCACTTTCGCTGCATCAAACTCCGGGAACGCTTGTAGCATAATGGTATCGGCTTCGATGCCTTTAACCACTTTGACGCGCTGCCAGATAGTCTCTGTAATAAACGGAATGATAGGGTGCGCAAGGCGCAGTAAGCCTTCAAGCACTTCAATTAGTGTGAAACGTGCCGCACGAACTTGAGCTTCATTCCCTTTATGAACCGCTGGTTTAGACAGCTCTAAGTACCAGTCACAGAATTCATTCCATGTGAAATCGTAAAGAATATTTGCTGCGATATCATAACGATAGGTATCTAGCGCTTCACGGTAGGCTTTAACTGTTTGGTTAAACTCAGCCATGATCCAACGATCGGCTAATGAGAAACTCATTTCGCCCCCGTTTTGGCCGCAATCTTGGTTTTCTGTATTCATCAGCACGAAACGGCTTGCGTTCCAGAGCTTATTACAGAAGTTGCGGTAGCCAGATAAACGCTTCATATCCCAGTTGATGTCACGGCCCGTTGAAGCCAGTGCTGCTAAGGTGAAACGCAGGGCGTCAGTACCGTGTGCTTCAATACCTTCTGGATACTCTTTTTGAGTGCGTTTAGCAATTTTTTCAGCCAGTTGTGGCTGCATCATATTGCCTGTGCGTTTTTCCAGCAGGTCTTCCAACGAAATCCCGTCAATCATATCCAGTGGGTCGATAACGTTCCCTTTGGATTTAGACATTTTTTGGCCTTCTTCATCACGAATAAGACCTGTCATGTAGACAGTTTTAAATGGCACTTGTGGCTCGCCGTTTTCATCTTTGATGAAATGCATGGTCATCATGATCATACGGGCAATCCAGAAGAAAATAATATCGAAGCCACTGACTAATACATCCGTTGGATGGAAAGTTTTCAGTGCATCGGTATTTTCTGGCCAACCAAGGGTTGAGAATGTCCAAAGACCGGATGAGAACCAAGTGTCCAGTACGTCGTCATCTTGGCGCAGTGCAACATCCGCGGCTAAATTGTTTTCACGGCGAACTTCGTCTTCATCACGACCGACGTAGACATTGCCTTTTTCGTCATACCACGCAGGAATGCGGTGACCCCACCACAATTGGCGAGAAATACACCAGTCTTGAATGTCGCGCATCCAAGAGAAATACATATTTTCATATTGGCGTGGAACAAACTGGATACGGCCGTCTTCTACCGCTTTGATAGCGTCTTTCGCTAAAGGCGCAGTACGCACGTACCATTGGTCAGTCAGCATTGGTTCGATAACTACGCCACCACGGTCACCGTAAGGTACGGTTAAATCGTGAGGTTTAACTTCAACTAATAAACCCAGTGAATCGAATTCAGCGACAATGGCTTTACGCGCAGCAAAGCGCTCCATTCCACGGTAGTTTTCAGGAATTTCACAGCTATACGCAGTAGATGGGTGGCCGTTAGTATCGAAAACTTCGGCTTCATTACGGACGTTACCGTCTAAGTCCATCATGTTAATCATGGTTAACTGATGGCGTTTACCCACTTCGTAGTCGTTAAAGTCATGAGCAGGCGTGATTTTTACACAACCTGTGCCTTTTTCCATATCCGCGTGTTCGTCACCGACGATAGGAATACGGCGATTGATTATTGGCAGAATGATTTCTTTGCCAATCAAATCTTTATAGCGTGGATCTTCTGGGTTAACCGCAACACCGGTGTCCCCTAACATGGTTTCAGGGCGGGTGGTTGCAACCACTAAATAATCTTTGCCTTCAGCCGTTTTTGCGCCGTCAGCCAGAGGGTAGCGCAGGTGCCACATGGAACCTTTGATTTCGCGGTTTTCAACTTCAAGGTCAGAAATTGCGGTATGCAGTTTTGGATCCCAGTTAACGAGGCGTTTGCCACGGTAAATTAGGTTTTCTTTGTACATGCGTACGAAAGCTTCTTTAACCGCTTTGGACAAGCCTTCGTCCATCGTGAAACGTTCACGATCCCAATCAACAGAGTCACCTAAACGGCGCATTTGTTGGGAAATAGTGCCGCCTGATTCTGCTTTCCACTGCCAAATTTTATCGATGAACGGCTCACGACCGTAATCGTAACGAGTTTTGCCTTCTTCCGCAGCGATTTTACGCTCAACGACCATTTGAGTTGCGATACCCGCATGGTCAGTACCCGTTTGCCATAAGGTGTTTTTACCTTGCATACGTTGGTAACGGATCATGGTGTCCATGATAGTTTGCTGGAAAGCGTGCCCCATGTGTAGGCTACCAGTGACGTTCGGTGGTGGAATGACGACACAGAAACTGTCTTGGGTGGTATCCCCATTAGGTTTAAAATAACCGCTTTTCTCCCAATGAGCATACAGGTTCTGCTCAATCTCTGCGGGGTTATAGGTTTTGTCGAGCGAAGGCTCGTTCATTGGGCTATCAGGTTTCTTTTCCATCGTCTTTATATTCAGTAAGTTGGCGGCGTCGCCATAGTCAAATTGAAGCCGACGCTACGGTATGTTTTATACCGTTCACGCGCCAACTGTTTTAAAGTTTCATCAATAGGTACAAAGTCTATCACTTCATGGAAAGCAGTTGCAAAATCTGCGAACTGCGATTGTAAATTAATCAAAATATCACGCGGCGTATTGCCTCGTTTTGCAGGCCAACAAATTTCAATAGGCGCACCATAACGAGGGCCTTCACCCGCCAAATTATGAGGCACAAATTGATGAGGGTCACGTTGCCACAAGGCTTCATCCATTTTCTCGGCTTGCTGCTGTGTTTCACAAGCAATCAAAACCCGCTTCCCATGACGCCACATTTGCGCCGCAAGCTCACACGCTAACCATTCGTGGGCTTCAAGTTCAGATGATGGTGAAGGGTGTGCAAGTTGATAGAATGTACCTTTTTTCATAATACCCATTATACCCGTCATACTTAAATTTGTAGGGGTGTTGGCTTCGCGCTTTCACCTTAGTCACATACTTTTGTATGCTCCTAAGGCCTCAAGCACTT
>NZ_JBSICC010000018.1:0-92443 GCF_058245955.1 Providencia sp. UF-224
TTAAAGAGCGTTGCAGCATTTCGTATTGAAATTTGACCTTCTGGGTCGTTGCTGCGAGGTGACGTATAATACGTTTTCCTCATGGAGAGTCAAGCGATTTTTTGCTTTTTCTTTTCAGAATCTCTCGCTGCCGTTTCAGTGTTCATCGCGCTTTGCGTTGTCTTGTTCCCGGTCAGTGGATGCGCATTATAGGGAGTCAGAAAAATCTGGCAAGTGTTTTTTAAAACTTTTTTTCCGACTGCTCGCTTATCACTCAAAATGGCTATTTTTTAATTCTTTTTAGCGTTTCTGGCAGGTCTGCAATGCTATTAACCACAAAGTCAGCACTATTCATTGCTTCTTCTGTCACAGGTTCGCCACTTTTAACCAGCACTGTTGTTCCGACATTTGCGGCTTTACCCGCTAAAATATCAGCAAGTTTATCGCCTACCATTATAGAAGCAGCCATATCTATATTTAAGAAAGACTGTGCATCTAATAACATACCCGGTTTTGGTTTACGGCAATTGCAGTCTTGGCGATATTCTTCTACATCAGACTCTGCGTGATGTGGGCAGAAGTAAATACCGTCTAGGTCAACACCACGATCCGCAAGTGACCAGTCCATCCATTCAGTTAACTGCATAAATTGGTCTTCGGTATAAATGCCACGACCAATACCTGATTGGTTTGTGACAACCACTAATGCATAACCCATCTTCTTTAATTCCAACATGGCTTCAATAGCGCCTTCAATAAATTCAAAGTCATCTATTTTATGTACGTAGCCATGGTCGATATTAATTGTTCCGTCTCTGTCTAAAAAGACTGCTGGTATCCCGTTACTCACCTGTTTACTCCTCAAACTGAATATCTTTTTAGTATCTCACGAAAAGAAATGAAATGAGAATAGAATAAATCGCACAATCCTTGTTGACTTAGACGTCTAGACGCCTTAACATCCAACCATATTAGATACACTATCTAAAGAACAATTCAGATAAAAGTTAGAAAACATAAATGATAAAGCTCTCAAATATAAATAAAGTTTTCCAGCAAGGAAGCCGTAGCATTCAAGCATTGACTGATATTAGCTTGCATGTGCCTGCTGGTCAGATATATGGCGTTATTGGTGCTTCAGGTGCAGGTAAAAGCACCTTAATTCGTTGCGTAAACATGCTAGAGCGCCCAACATCAGGCCAAGTTGTTGTTGATGGACAAGATTTAACCTCAATGACAGAAAAAGCGTTGACGAGAGCACGTCGCGGTATTGGCATGATTTTCCAACATTTTAACTTATTATCTTCGCGTACTGTGTTTGATAACGTGGCACTGCCACTGGAACTGGACAATACGCCTAAAGAAAAAATTAAAGAACGCGTTGATGAGCTACTAGATTTAGTCGGCTTAAGCGAAAAGAAAGATGCTTATCCTGCTAATTTATCAGGCGGACAAAAACAACGTGTTGCAATCGCACGTGCTTTAGCTAATTCGCCAAAAGTTTTACTGTGTGATGAAGCGACGAGTGCATTAGACCCTGCGACCACACGCTCAATTTTAGAGTTATTAAAAGATATTAACCGCCGTTTAGGGTTGACCATCTTATTAATCACTCACGAAATGGATGTCGTAAAACGTATTTGTGACCAAGTCGCAGTAATTAGTGGCGGTCAATTAATCGAGCAAGATAAAGTGAGCGAAGTGTTCTCTCACCCGAAAACACCAGTTGCGCAGGCTTTTATTCAGTCAACATTAGTTATTGATATTCCAGATGACTATAAAGAGCGCATGAGCACTGAAGCAGGTAAAGATTTATCGCCATTAGTGAAATTAGAATTTACAGGCCAATCCGTTGATGCGCCGCTAATTTCGATGGCTGTACGTAAGTTTGATATTGATATTAATATTTTAAGCTCTCAGATTGATTACGCAGGCGGCGTGAAATTTGGTGTGATGCTAGCGGAGCTGCATGGCATTAATGGTGGTGTTGAGTCCACAATTGAATTTTTGAAAGAGCACCACGTGAAAGTAGAGGTTTTGGGTTATGTCTGAGAGAATGATTTATTTGCTGATTAACGGCACCATCGACACTATCACAATGACCTTTGTTTCTGGCTTTTTGGGCTTTGTTTTAGGCTTACCACTAGGTGTTTTACTTTATATTACGCGTAAAGACCAAGTGATGGAAAATGTCGGTTTATATCGTGCGCTTGCCGTTATAATTAATATTTTCCGTTCAGTACCATTTATTATTTTACTCGTTTGGATTATTCCATTAACGTCATTTTTAGTGGGTACAACCATTGGTTTAAAAGCTGCAATCGTACCGTTAACCATTGGTGCAGCACCATTTATTGCACGTATGGTCGAAAATGCGCTATTAGAAATTCCAAGTGGTTTAATTGAATCAGCACGAGCAATGGGGGCAACTCCGCTTCAGATCATCCGTAAAATTTTGATCCCTGAAGCAATGCCTAGCCTGATTAACGCAGCAACCATTACTTTAATTATGTTAGTTGGATATTCCGCAATGGGCGGTGCAGTCGGCGCCGGTGGTTTAGGTCAAATCGCACTGCAATATGGTTACCAAACCTATAACCCTGTTGTGATGAATACCGTTATTGTTCTTCTTGTCATTTTAGTAAACGCAATCCAGTTTGGTGGCGAATACTTAATGAAAAAAGTTTCACATCGATAGTCAGTAAAATAGCGGCGCCGTTAGGGTGCTTATAAAGTCCGAATGAAAGGGGTACTACCAATGTCTATTAAGTTAAAATCTATCGCTGTTGTCGGCGCGCTATTAGGCACACTCGTTTTAGCGGGTTGTGGCGAAAAAGAAAAAGATGCTAACAGCATTAAAGTTGGTGTGATCATGGGCAAAGAGTTAGAAGTTGCTGAAGTCGCACAGAAAGTTGCTAAAGAAAAATACGGTTTAGATGTTGAGCTGGTTTCATTTAATGATTTCGTATTACCAAACGAAGCATTAAGCAAAGGTGATATCGATTTAAACGCCTTCCAACACAAGCCATACCTTGACCAACAAATTAAAGATCGTAACTATAAGTTAGTACCAGTGGGCAATACTTTTATTTACCCAATTGCTGCTTACTCTAAAAAAATCAAATCTGTTGACGAATTAGCTGACGGTTCACAAATCGCATTACCAAATGACCCAACCAACTTAGGTCGTTCTTTACTGCTGCTACAACAACAAAATTTAATTAAGTTAAAAGATGGCACAGGTTTAATGCCAACCGTTCTGGATGTTGTTGAGAATCCAAAAAATCTGAAATTTGTTGAATTAGAAGCGCCACAATTACCACGTGCTCTTGATGACCAAAAAATTGCTTTAGCTATCATCAACACCACTTGGGCAAGCAGCGCAACACCTAAACTGACGCCAGCAAAAGACGGTTTATTTGTTGAAGATAAAGATTCTCCATATGTAAATATTATTGTTGCTCGTGAAGATAATAAAGATAGCGAAAATGTGAAGAAATTTATCCAAGCTTATCAATCAGATGAAGTTGCTAACAAAGCTAACGAAGTCTTCGATGGTGGTGCAGTTAAAGGCTGGTAATCTTTTTTATTATTAAAAAAACGATTAAAATACTAGGTGGCTCTATGCCACCTAGTATTTTTTGCAATTTATAGACTATAAAAATAACGATATTTTATTGAATCATATAAGAAAGGTAATAACTTATGAGACTGTTATTGCTCACCTTAGCGGCGTTGACGTTAGCTGGGTGTGGGATTAACCAATACACGAGTCCAGGGGCAAACAAAGGTTTCACCAGTATGAAATTGTCTAAACCTGTGCCAAGTGTGACTGAAGAACCTGAAACAGCAAATGTTAAATTAATGAATAGCCCAGAAGAACTCTTGGGAATGCCTTTCAAAGATTTAGGTATTGTTTCTGGTGAGTCATGCAGAGAAAGCGTTCAAAGCCCTCCTGCAAATCTAAATACAGCGAAAAACAGTATGTTATCTCAAGCTGCTTTTATTGCTGCTGATGCCGTCCTTTTACACCAGTGCCAGACAATGACCTCTCCAGGTTGTTATCAAGCAACGATTTGTGAAGGTAGCGCATTAAAAATTGTTGAATAACCGCCATATGCAATCTTTTCAATTTGAGACTATTGGGTATATCGAATCGCCATATAAAGAAAAGTTTGCCATCCCGCGCCAACCTGGGCTTGTTCCAGGTGGTGCAGGACGCCTACATCTCCACTCCCCTTTTAATGATGCTAATACTGTTCGTGGCTTAACGCAATTTAGCCATATCTGGGTAATTTTTGTTTTTCATCAAACGATGAAAGGTGGCTGGAAACCTTTAGTTCGTCCACCTCGGCTTGGCGGTAATGACAAAATGGGTGTATTTGCAACACGCTCAACATTTAGACCAAATCCAATTGGTATGTCCCTTGTTGAATTAAGAGGGGTTTCTATAAAAAATAACCAAGCTATACTCGAGCTTGGTAGCCTGGATTTGGTTGATGGCACACCTGTGATTGATATAAAACCTTATTTGCCTTTTGCTGAAGCAATACCAAAGGCCACCGCGGGATATGCTCAAGATGCGCCTTCAGATAATATGCAGGTTATATTCACGCCAGCCGTTGAAAATCAATTAGTGTCTTATCAACATCAATACCCTGCGCTAAAGCAATTTATTGAACAAGTTTTAATGCAAGACCCTCGTCCAGCGTATAAAAAACAATCGACTGAAATTCGTGACTATGCAGTTCATTTATTAGATTTTAATATTCGTTGGCGAGTGATTAATGGTGTGACTGAAGTATTCGCTATCGAACCTTACGAAAAAACGTGTTAACCCCTTTTGGCGAATCTCAGTCGCTGGTAGACTAGCTCTCTATATACTTTGGTAAGCAAGCGGCTTGCCATAATTTGTTGTTCTAATGGAACCTATACAATGCGTACTAGCAAATATCTGCTCTCAACTCTAAAAGAGACCCCTGCGGATGCAGAAGTTATCAGCCACCAGCTGATGCTGCGTGCAGGAATGATCCGTAAACTTGCTTCTGGTCTGTATGACTGGTTACCCACAGGCGTGCGTGTTCTGCGTAAAGTCGAAAACATCGTCCGTGAGGAAATGGAAAATGCAGGCGCTATCGAGGTATCTTTACCCGTCGTTCAGCCCGCAGATTTATGGCAAGAAAGTGGACGTTGGGAACAGTATGGCCCTGAATTGCTGCGTTTTGTTGACCGTGGTGAGCGCCCATTTGTTCTTGGCCCAACCCATGAAGAAGTGATCACTGATTTAGTGCGTAACGAAATCACCTCTTATAAACAACTGCCATTGAATTTATTCCAAATTCAAACCAAGTTCCGTGATGAAGTTCGCCCGCGTTTTGGCGTCATGCGTTCACGCGAATTTATTATGAAAGATGCTTACTCTTTCCATATTAGCCAAGAATCATTGCAAGAAACCTATGATGCAATGTACGAAGCGTATAGCAAAATTTTCACACGTATTGGCTTTGATTTCCGTGCAGTTCAAGCGGATACCGGCTCAATTGGTGGTAGTGCATCTCACGAATTCCAAGTACTAGCACAAAATGGTGAAGACGACGTTATTTTCTCCACTGAGTCTGACTATGCGGCGAATATCGAGTTTGCAGAAGCGTTAGCGCCAACCACACCACGTGGAGCGCCAACCGAAGAACTGCGTTTAGTGGATACACCAAACGCAAAAACAATCGCTGAATTGGTAGAGCAATTTAACTTACCTGTTGAAAAAACAGTTAAGACACTTATCGTTCATGCTGAAAAAGATTCAGGCCATACATTAGTGGCATTATTGATCCGTGGCGATCATGAATTAAATGAAGTTAAAGCGGAAAAACATCCTTTAGTCGCTAGCCCACTAGAGTTTGCAACAGAAGCTGAAATTAGAAATGCTGTGAATGCAGGCCCAGGTTCATTAGGCCCTATCAATATGCCATTACCAATTGTTATCGACCGTAGCGTTGCTGTGATGAGTGACTTCGGCGCGGGTGCAAATATTGATGGAAAACACTACTTTGGCATCAACTGGGAGCGCGACTTAGCCTTACCTGAGACTTATGACCTGCGCAATGTGGTCGAAGGTGACCCAAGCCCAGATGGTAAAGGCGTGCTGCAAATTAAACGCGGTATCGAAGTTGGTCATATTTTCCAATTAGGCACCAAATATTCAGAAGCCATGAAAGCGTCTGTCCAAAATGAAGAAGGCCACAACCAAATCGTCACCATGGGTTGTTATGGTATTGGTGTGACGCGTATCGTTGCAGCTGCTATTGAGCAAAGCCATGATGATCGTGGAATTATTTGGCCGGATGCGATTGCACCGTTCCAAGTCGCTATTTTACCAATGAATATGCACAAATCTTATCGCGTAAAAGAAGTTGCTGAGAAACTGTATGCTGACTTAAAAGCAAACGGTATTGATGTAATTTTCGATGACCGTAAAGAACGCCCTGGTGTAATGTTTGCTGATATGGAACTGATTGGCGTTCCATACACCATCGTTATTGGTGACCGTAACTTAGATAATAACCAGATTGAATATAAATCACGCCGCAGTGATGATAAAGAATTGGTTGGTTTAGAAAATGTCGTTAGCTTCCTTAAAGGTAAGCTCGGCAAATAAGTTAGGTTAAAAGCCAAAAAATAGAGCCCAAATTCTAGTCATATTGAATTTGGGCTTTTTTCTTTAAATATCTCGGTACGAACCGATTTTAAAACCACGTGCAGCGATTTGTGATTTTAAATTTTCCGATGTTAATACTTCCAATTCATTTAAACGTGGATAAGCGTAGTTGCTTTTTAATAATGCATTATCAATAAAAGCAGGATGGCTCATGACTTCAATAGAGCGATGCCCTTGTGCTTTGGCTTCATCGATAATCTTCAAAAATAACGTTTCTGATATTTTATCGCCATAAAACTCACTACTAAAGCAATCAGTGCTCGCCACTTGGTATGATAATGGCGGCCAATTTTTCTCTAATTGACGATCAACACGCATTGCAACACCTTGTTCTTGTGCAAAACCCACGACAATTGGAAAAATACCTTCAATCATATGCACGTGATGATGGCTATCAATATGGCTGGGCTTTTTGCCAAAAATGTCGATAAATTTTTGATATTGTAGATTCAGCTCTTGTTCAATCTCAGACAAAGGTAAATCATGAATATCGATATCCCATAGCCATTTACCTAACATTCCATCTCGAGTGAGCGTTGGCATTGATGAAAAAGGCTTACCTGCCGTTAAAACAAAATGCATTCCCACCGCTAAATTCGGATTTTCATGACTTAATTTAGCCGCATGGGATATGGCAGGCATATTCATCATTGCGCTCGTTGAATTAACAACCCCATTACGATGAGATTCGATAATGCCGTAATTAACCGCTTCGCATAATCCAAAATCATCGGCATTCACAATAAGTAATGAAGCCATTTGTTCTCCCTTAGTGCTATAAATGATTTAACTCATTAACCTTCCAGCTCAAGTTGCTGTATTGCTTTCGCAAAGTTCGGCAGGTGTTTTTTATGGGCGATAAGTAATTCTTTCGAAATTAAACGCGCATCTTTATCTGAATGAATTAATGGGTTTAAATTCATTGCCAGTAATACATCATTAAACTGACCATTTACAGCCGCTTGGCTAGTGGCAATTTCAAAGTTTTTTAAGGTATAAATTAATCCAAGTACTTTGTCATCAAAATGCGTTACTCGTGGATGTGGTTTTGCACCATCGCGTCCCAGTAAGCAAGTCATCTCCACCGTCCAATCTTCGGGAATATTATCAATATGTCCCTGATGTGGGATATTAACGTAATGTTCTGTATTTTTATTGTTATAAATAGCGTTAATGACTTCACAAGCCGCATCTGAATAATAGGCACCGCCACGTAATTCAAGTTCTTTAGGTTTCACATCGAGTGATGGGTCCTTATAAAGCTCGAACAACCGATGTTCAACTTTTTGCACGATTTGAGCTCGAGCACCACCTTTATAATATTCCCCCAGCTCAATAGCTAACATTTCTTTTGGCTTAAAGTAATACAGTAAATAAGAGCAAGGGATTAGATTTAAGCTGCGAATTAACCCTTCTTCAAACGCAAGGTCAGTGATGTTTTTTACTGAGTTAGCACTTAATGTACCTGAAGCAATACCATCTAATAGCTCATCAAAACGAGAGATGCCATTAACTATCACATCCTTGATAAAAACCATGTGGTTTAAACCGAATAAGTCGATGGATAACTCATCTTTGTCTGACAGATTAAGAACATCTGTAATAAACATTTTCATGCCAATCGGAATATTACACACACCAATAAAACGCTTAAAATTAGTATGTCGGTAAACAGCTTCGGTCACCATCCCTGCTGGGTTAGTAAAATTAATCACCCAAGCATTAGGGCAGATTTCTTCCACATCCTTAATAATGTCAAAAATAACAGGAATGGTACGCAAACCTTTAAATAACCCACCAGCACCGTTGGTTTCTTGGCCTAAATAGCCATGTTTTAATGGAATAGACTCATCAATTTCGCGAGCCTTTAACTGGCCAACCCTCAACTGTGTAGTCACAAAATCAGCATCTTTAAGTGCTTCTCTTCTATCCAGTGTTTTCACTATTTTTAATGGGATGTTTGCATGCTTAACCATGCGTTCACATAAATCAAAAATAATATCTAATTTTTCTTTGCCTTCCTCAACATCCACCAACCATAACTCAGTTATCGGAAGTTCATGGTAACGTTTAATAAAACCTTCGAGTAATTCAGGTGTATAGCTACTACCACCACCAATGGTGACAACTTTTAACTTCTGAGTCATATTAACCTCATAGAACCTTATACAATAGACATAGAAAGGCACACCATCTTTATTAAAAAAGATGGTTATGCTTGAATTGTTTAATTAAGAACGTTTTGAAATTCAGTTTACCTAATGCTAATTAACCCACCATTTTTTGCTCAACACTGTATAAATTTTTCCGGTAATCACTTGGTGTTAGTGAAGTTGATTCTTTAAATTTTTTCACAAATAAACTTGGGCTACTGTAACCGGATTCAAATGCAATATCGGTGATCGAATAATTGGTAATTTCTAATTGCTTTTTAGCAAAATTAATTCGGATGTCGTTGATAATTTGCATGGGTGTTTTGCCATAAAAACGTTTTGTCGCTCGCGTTAAATACTCTTGAGATTTTCCCGTCATGGTGATCATATTTTGTAGTGCGCTTTCACTGAACATCGCAATATCATGCATATCTTCAAGTGTGCTCTTAAGCCATTGAGGGGCATCATCCTGTAAACTCTTTTCGCGAAAATGGCGTAAACGGTTGACGACATTAAATGTGACTAGCTCAATAAACTCATTAAACTCGCTGTCTCTAAAATTTAATGAGGCAATAACGGACTCAATATAAGCCATAAATTCATTTTTTAATGGGTAGCTTTGTGATGCAACAAAACAGCTTGGTAATAATGGCAAATAATGTTTATCAAAAAATGATTTACTAATTCCAACATTTAATATCCGTGTTGGACCAAAGTCATAAGCACTTTCGTGATATGAACCAATAGGCAAAAAAACAAAATCCCCACGCTCTAATAATATTTTTTTCCCATTAATAATTTGATAACAGCGACCTGTTAATACAATCGTGTATTCATAATAATCGTGTTGATGCAGTCCACTTGCGCTCTCAACTTTATTATAAATAAAGACATGAAAGGTTTTATTGTTAAACAGTTCGCTTTCTTGAACTAATTTAATTTCAGCATTAGTGTCGGTTCTATTCATCTGTGTCTGCATCATTATCCCCTTTTAATGGTTTAATTTTTCATGTAGCTCAATTAATTCAGTAATCAATTCGCGCGCTAGCATGGCATTCATTAAATGATCTTGAGCATGGACGAGGACTAAACTGACTTTAATTCGCCCCTCCCCCATGTCGCTTTCAATGAGCTGAGTTTGTACTTTATGTGCTTCATTCAAAGAAGAGTGAGATTGCTCCATTAAACTTTTTGCTGTGACGAAGTCACCCTCTTTAGCCTTTCTTAATGCGGTATAAGCTAAGCTTCTCGCCTGACCTGCATTAATAATTAAGCCCATGACAACTTCTTCTAATTCGTTAGTTTCATCTTCTTGAATATCATCGAGTTCAAACATATTTTTATCTCTACTTAGATGGGAGGAGCAAGCTCCTCCGTTTTTTAAAACTTCAGTGCATTGGCAATATCTTCTTCACTTTCTTCTTCGTCTATCGTGTTTTGGGCTTTATTCGAAATCACCACAAATGGCAGATAAACCAGTACAGCAACACCAAGGTTAAATAAAGCAAGTAATAGTGCTGCAATACTTCCGTTAGTGTTGAAGAAAGCCGCCAAGCCTGTCGGCATTGTCCACGGTGCAATATTGGTCACCGGTGGGATAATCCCTAAAGAATACGCTGCTACCATTATTCCCGCCAATAAAGGTTGGATCAGAATAAATGGGATAAACATGACAGGGTTCATGATGATAGGTAATCCAAAAATAATCGGTTCATTAATTTGGAATATACCCGCTGGTAATGCTAGTTTTGCAACTTGGCGGTGATCTGCACGGCGTGAAGCAATAAAGATGGCAATGATTAACCCTAATGTCGCCCCTGTTCCCCCTAGGAAGACATAGGAATCAAGCATCGGTTTTGCCCACATATGGAAAGATTTACCCGCAGCAATCGCCGCATCCACAGAACCATATTGCGCATATAACGAGACGTTTTCCAGTGCCCATGGAGTCATGATCCCGCTATCTAAGGCTGTCAGGGCTAATGAACCGTGAATACCAAAGAACCACAGTAACGATGTAAAGACTACATAAGCCCAGCCAACGACATTCCCCATTGATGCGAGCGGTGTCGACACGGTATCCATAATGATTTGGTGGAAGTTAGTACTGATACCACTCGAAAGCGCCCATGACACAATCCCCATTATCGATAAGATAATAAAACCCGGAATAAGTGCAGAGAATGAACGGGAAACAGAAGGAGGGACGCTATCAGGTAATTTAATTACCCAATTACGACGAACAATGAATGCAAACATTTCGGCAACAACTAACCCTAAAATAATACCCGAAATGATATTTGCGCCGCCTAACCAATTTGCACCAACAGCATAAGCGCCATTAACTTCATAAGGTGTTACTGTCATAAAAGCAGCGACTGCCAGTAACCCTGCGGCTAATGGGTCAACTTTTCGCTCTTCCGCTAATGCCATGGAGATAAAAAAAGGCGCCATGAGGGACATAATACCGAGCGTCCCGTTGTAAACATTTCCCCCAATCGCTTTAAATCCATTTAATGTTTCTATTGTTGATGGTTCTAATCTCACGCCCAATGAGTAAAAGAACGACCCTGCATCAAAGCTTAAAAATACATTATTAATCAGTACAAACATTGCCCCGACTAACGTCAGTGGCATAATTCGAATAAAACCATTCTTTATTGCATTAACATGAGGTTGCTTTCCCAATCTAACTGCGAAGGGCAGAAGTACCTTTTCAAGCGAAGTAATAACAAGACTCATAAAAATACCCTCGATTTTTTGAGTGTGCTCCATTCTGATTAGGCTAATCTGCAATGAATAGCGCCAATGTTGATGGAGTTATTATTGAGTAGAAGTAGCTCTCTAATTTTAATTTGCTGTTTGTTTTTTTATGCTGGCAACGGCTGCTTTTAATACCCCAAGCCCATCAACTTTGCCGTATAACAATGAATCAATCACTTCAACGGGTTTATTTGGCAGTATTTTTTGAATATCCGTTAACATCCAAGCAATTTGTGGGCCGAGTAAAACCAAATCTGCATCAACACCTTTTTCACTTGCTAAACTTTCTGGAAAAGCTTCTATATTGACGGGTACATCGTACTTTTCTGCCTGTTGCCTCATTTTGTTGACTAACAATGAAGTCGACATGCCAGCAGAACAAAATAAATAGATATTTTTCTTCTTCATTCCTTATCCTTTGATTCGTTCTATTTTTTAGTTACCGCTTAGATTTATAAATTTTTTTTACAGGCTGCGGCTTTTTTTAAATCAATAAACTAAAAATTAAAATTATTTCTAGTTGAATGAAGTATACGGACTTCCCTTAGTTTACGATATTTCATTGTTATCATTAATTGTCTCTGATTGACCAACCGCTATGACAGTCTTCACAAAACAAGCAAATATTTTGCGACAACAAAAAAGTTATACTGATATCAAAAAAAAGAGTATGAGAGGCGCAAAGAAATAGAGGAAGTGGTTTTCTGTTGAGATTTTAAGATGTTAAATAAAAAAGCCCAATATTTCTATTGAGCTTTTTAGAGGAAAAATACAGTCTAAATTATTTACAAGACGCCGTTTTATCGAATTTAATCTGCCCTGTTTGAACGAATGCTGAGTCAAATTGACCATCTTCCATTGACGGACGAACGGTATAATAACCTTCAACCTCAACATAAACAGGCGTTCCGCCGTCAACCCCCGTTTCCCCATAGGCTTTTTCTAATTCAATACCCGATGCAGCGTATTGGCGCCCAGTTTCGCACTCAGTAAAGACAGCGGCATCCGCCATATAACGATATTGGCCCACTTTTTTACTCGGTTGAACACGGTTTAACGTATAATTCAGTTCTGTTTCAATCGGGTTACCGTCTAAATCCAGTAAAGTCACGGACTCGCCATTGTCAGCTTTAGCAAAAAAGGTGCTTTCGCCTTTTGGATTTGTTGTACGCAATTTATTGCCTTCAATGCTCCATTTACCCGCTTCATGGAAGCCTGTGTTGCCGTCTTTTGTTCCCAAGTAAATCAATTGTTCGACATAACTGCCATCTTGATCCACTAACAATGTTGCTTCAATGCCTGAGCAATCTGCACAAGGCAATACACCAGTGTAAACTTGATCAACAGGAACTGCACTGGTATTTTTCGCACCACTTTGGCAGCCTGCTAACGTCACCGCGCCAACCGCCATTAAGACTAACAATAGTGATTTTTTCATGAGACTTCCCTTGAAATTATTCGTTTTTAACTCGTTTACCAATATGAAACATCATAGCATCTCAAGTCATAAAAAAATGGAAACAGTAAGATAATTCGGACATAACTGATAAAAAATGCCACGCATTAATTTGATGAATAAGAATTGTCTTTTTCATCCAGTAGCGATTATAGTTATTAAAATTACTGTGCTATTATCGTACTAAGCATTTTTTTGCTTGATACAACATGTTCAAGGCGGCAATAACCGCCACTAACACAGTGGTGAGGGAATATGTCTACAGATACTGAATATCAACCTATCAATTGTGATGATTACGAATATCTAGAAATCGCATGCCAACGTCAGTTGAAGTTGCAAATAAAACTTAATGACGGCGAGAATATTGAAGGGCAGGCCAGTGATTTGCTTCTACGAAAAAAAGTCGAGTACCTGATTGTTGAAACACAAGAGGGCACAAAGGAGCTACGGTTGGATTGCATTAACTCCTTCAGTCATCCAGAAATCGGCACAATCGTTGTCGACCACTCTCACTAATGCTCACGATTTGAGTCCTTCTTACCCCTTATGATGGTCACAGTCATAAGGGGTTTCTTGTTTTAGAAATCGCTCTGAAACCTCGACTCTTGCTGCCAATCTATCGCTATCCCAACTAGTTCATCGCCAATAAAACCTTCTGGTGTGATAAAACACCCCACCGCTGTAATCAATTGATCGTTATAATAAACCAGTGGAATACGTTCTCGCATCCACGGTGCAACCCCTAGTTCCTGCCATATTTTTTTGCTGCTTCTTGAACGATGCCGCCCCACAATATTGAGCGTGCCTTGTAAACCAAAACGCACAGTCACTTTTTCATCAGGCTCTGGGGGGCGAATTTGCCCTTGCCCCTCCATAACCTGTAATCGACCAAGGGATTCAGGCAGTTCAAATGTGGCGGGATATGACCACGTATATTGCTGCCCTGCTAAGTTTTCAATACGAGAAACCACCCACAAGGCGCCTTGGTAACGGCGAACTTCAACCAACCCTAAGCGACAAACAGGCTCGGCATCTTGCCGCGCAAGCGCCACTTCTTGCCAGATGCGCTCTAATTGGTTAAAAGGTGGCATCGGAAGCTGATGTAACCCAATCCAACGGCGGATCAACGCGTTACGCTTTGCGACAGAACAATTTTGCAGTTCATCAATAAACAAACCACCACGGTAATCCATCATCCCTTCAAGGGTTTCCTGCAATAATTCATCCAGTAACGATTCTTGCTCAGCACATAGCGATGCACTGCGCGCAATGGCATTGGAAATATACGGCCAACGTGTCGTTAAACGCGGTAAAATATGCAACCGAAGGAAGTTTCTATCATAGCGGTCATCTTGGTTGCTATCGTCTTCCACCCATGGCAATTGCTGCGCTTGCATGTAAGCTTCTAAATCAACACGAGAGACCGTTAATAATGGGCGCAGCAACTGAGTTTGCCCGCATTTCCCGATAAAAGGCAAGGATTCAGGCATCGATGATAACCCCGCAGGGCCACTTCCACGCTTTAACGCTAATAAAAATGTTTCCGCTTGGTCATCAAGATGTTGAGCGGTTACCAATACTTCGTTGATTTCAAGTTCTTCACGATAAGCTTGATAACGGGCATCCCGTGCTGCTGCCTCAATACCTTTCTCGCTTGGGTCAACAGATACATGGTGGCAGACAAAAGGGATCTGCCATTGTTGGCATAACTGCGCACAATGTTGTTCCCAAGCATCTGCTCTCTTGTTTAAACCATGATGAATATGGATTGCTCGGATAATTAATCGCGAATTATGATTTTTCTTGAGTTGATAAAGCGCATGCAGCAATACTGTCGAATCAATCCCGCCACTAAACCCAACAAGTATTTTTGTATAATCACCGATTTTTTCGCGTACTCGCTCGATGATCATGGATGATTGCTGCACCATACGTTTACCCTTTTTGACTATTGTTGATTGCGACGTTTTGCACCAACACATAAAACACCTGAAATAATAACTAACATGACCCCAATAATATATGCAATTTCAAATGGCTCACTTAAAAGTAACACTAACCACAATACCGATAATACCGGTGATAAAAATACTACTGAGGCAATTTTTGTCGAGTTCCCCGTATTCATCGCTTTAAACCACAGGATATACGACACGCCATTAATGAGTACCCCATTAATCAACGTCGGCCAAAATGCGCCTTGAGATGGTAACTGCATTTCACTCAAAGACAACAGGAGAACCAAGGAAGTTAATGTCGAGAAGATAAATAACCAAACCGTACTAATATACGGATCAATAGAATATTGGCGTGAAAATACTGACATTAAAGCAAAGCAAAATGCTCCGCTAAAGACCAATAATAACGCCGTTGGGTTATCCACGTACAACTGGGTTATTTGCCCTTTCGTGAAGGTGATGATAACAGCAATAAAACCAACCATAACCCCGATAATTTGCCGCCCCGACAATCTGTCCTTCAATAGCACTACCGATAAAAGAATAATAATCAGTGGCCAGCTATATTGGATCACCAAAACAGCAATCCCATTTTCAATGGAATAACCGTAGTACAACAGCAAATAGAAAAGGCAATCCAGAAACCCAAGAACAAAAACTTTGGCTACAATGTCACGCGGCAAAATAAACAATTTAGCAGGCGTATAGCCTGATACTAATGCCACGCTAATAACAGCAATGACCGAAATAAGGTTTGACCAAAATAAAAATTGAAAACTATCCATCCCATCTTGCCCAAAGCGTGAAACGATAGGGATAAAACTCCAAATCAGCACGCAAGAAAAGGCATAAATTAAATAATTATATTGTCGCACTTTAATACCTATTTTTTATTATTTGCGGGTGAATATTAATAACATTCAATAAAAAACGGGAGTTGGCAAAAGCAAACTCCCGTTTTATTTAATCTATGAATCGCTAAAAATTAGCAATAACCGTATTCCATCAAGCGCTGATAACGACGGTTTTTCAATGCTTCTGCATCTAATACTTCCAATTCGTTAAGATCTTCAGTGATACGTGCTTTTAGGTGAGCTGCGATTTCATCATAGTTACGATGCGCACCACCTAAAGGCTCAGAGACCACGTTATCAATCAGTTTTAGCTCTTTCAGGCGCGGCGCTGTAATGCCCATCGCTTCAGCCGCTAATGGGGCTTTGTCTGCACTTTTCCACAAAATGGATGCACAGCCTTCCGGGGAAATAACCGAATAAGTGCTGTATTGCAGCATATTCACTTTATCACCCACACCAATGGCTAACGCGCCACCAGAACCGCCCTCACCAATGACTGTACAAATCACGGGAACAGATAAACGTGACATTTCACGTAGGTTACGCGCGATCGCTTCTGATTGACCACGCTCTTCTGCACCAACACCTGGGTATGCGCCCGGGGTATCGATGAAAGTGATAATAGGCAGATTAAAACGCTCAGCCAGTTCCATCAGGCGCAGTGCCTTACGGTAACCTTCAGGGGCTGGCATACCAAAATTACGACGGATTTTTTCTTTCGTTTCGCGCCCTTTTTGGTGCCCAATAATCATCACAGGGCGACCATCTAAACGCGCCAAGCCACCGACTATGGCTTTGTCATCAGCATAAGCACGATCACCCGCTAATTCTTGGAAGTCCGTGAAAATGCGAGAGATGTAGTCCAATGTATACGGGCGGCGTGGATGACGAGCGAGTTTAGCAATTTGCCAAGCACCCAGATCAGAGAAGATTTTACGTGTCAGTTCAACACTTTTTTCACGTAAACGAGCAACCTCTTCATCGAGGTTGACCTCTAAATTGTTATCTTGACGGCTGACGGCTTTTAAAGAGTCAATTTTTGCCTCTAATTCCGCAATTGGCTGTTCAAAATCAAGAAAATCCAGACTCATAATATTCCTATTTTAGTCAAATTCTAATTCTACCTGCTCACTACCCAGCAGAGTTCGAAGATCGTTCAGAAGGGGATCCACGGGTGTCACACGCCAAACAACGCCAAATTTAAGCTTGGCTCTGGCATCGTCCTTCTGGTAATACAGATGAACCGGGATAGTGCCTGAACGATGAGGTTCAAGCGTACTGCGCAGCCGGTTCAGTAATTGATCGTTAATTTGTTTATCTGACAGTGAAATCGCAAGTCCACGTGCATATTTCTCCCTTGCTTCACTAATATCCATTAACTCACGCACTGTCATTTTATTACCACCATTGAAATCATCAAAGCTGACCTGACCGGTGGCTATCAGGATATTGTCTTTTTCCAACATATGTTGGTATTTATCGAGTGCATCTGAAAATAGCATAATATCCAGACGACCGGAACGATCATCAAGCGTACAGATACCAATTCTATTCCCACGCTTGGTTGTAATGACTTTAGCTGAAAGTACTAAACCTACCACAGTTGTCACTTGACCACGAGGGGTTGGGTTCACATCTTTTAATCTAAGGCCATTAGTATAGCGTTCTATTTCACTCAAGTATCGCGTTATTGGATGACCCGTTAAATATAAGCCAAGGGTTTCCCTTTCCCCATCCAATACCACTTGTTCTGGCCATTTTGGCACACTTGCATACGAGCTTTCCACTTGCTCAGGGGCTTCAGCTAACACACCAAACATATCGGCTTGGCCTATGGCTTCGGCTTTCGCATGTTGATCAGCGGCTTTTAATGCATCCTCAAGGGATGACATCAACGCTGCACGGTGAGGACCTAGGCGATCAAATGCCCCCGCCATGATCAGTTTTTCCATCACGCGGCGGTTAATTTTTTTAATATCAACGCGAGCGCAAAGGTCAAAAATCTCTTTGAAAATTCCGCCTTGCTGGCGTGCTTCAACAATGGCTTCAATGGGGCCTTCTCCGACCCCTTTAATCGCACCAATACCGTAAACTATCTCACCTTCATCATTCACATGAAAGTGATAAAGCCCGCTATTGATATCTGGAGGCAATACTTTTAAGCCCATTCGCCAGCATTCGTCAACTAAACCAACGACTTTTTCGGTATTATCCATATCCGCGGTCATTACTGCCGCCATAAATTCAGCAGGGTAATGCGCTTTTAGCCACAGTGTTTGGTAAGAAACCAGTGCATACGCTGCAGAGTGCGATTTGTTAAACCCATAACCGGCAAATTTCTCTACCAAGTCAAAGATTTTCATCGACAATTCGCCATCAACGCCGTTTTTGATTGAACCTTCCTCAAAAACAGAACGCTGCTTCGCCATCTCTTCCGGTTTCTTTTTACCCATTGCACGGCGCAGCATATCCGCACCACCAAGGGTATATCCCGCAAGAACCTGTGCAATCTGCATAACCTGTTCTTGGTATAAAATAATACCATAAGTTGGCTCAAGAACAGGTTTTAACGATTCATGTTGCCATTCTACATCAGGATATGAAATCTCTTCACGACCATGTTTACGGTCGATAAAGTTATCAACCATGCCTGATTGCAGCGGGCCTGGACGGAATAACGCCACCAGAGCGATCATATCCTCAAAGCAGTCAGGACGTAATCGCTTAATTAAGTCCTTCATTCCACGGGATTCTAACTGGAACACCGCCGTGGTTTCAGAGCGTTGCAGCATATCAAAACTTTTTTGATCGTGTAATGGAATGGCTGCAATATCAATCGGTTCTTGGTTTTTCTTAGCCCGACGCGCGTTGATCATCTCCAACGCCCAGTTAATGATCGTTAACGTCCGTAAACCTAGGAAGTCAAACTTCACTAACCCTGCATATTCAACGTCGTTTTTATCGAATTGCGTAACGGGGTTGTTCCCTTCTGCATCGCAATACAGTGGGGCAAAATCGGTAATTTTGGTTGGTGCGATAACCACACCACCTGCGTGTTTACCCGCGTTTCGTGTCACCCCTTCAAGTTTACGCGCCATATCAATCAGCGCTTTCACTTCTTCATCCGCTTCGTAAATTTCAGGAAGCTGTGGCTCCGCTTCAAAGGCTTTTTCTAATGTCATTCCCGGATCAGGGGGAACCAGTTTGGAAATCCTATCCACAAAACCATAAGGGTGGCCAAGGACACGCCCTACGTCACGAATAACTGCTTTTGCCGCCATCGTACCGAAGGTAATAATTTGTGATACCGCATCACGGCCGTACATCTGCGCTACGTGATCAATTACTTGGTCACGTTTTTCCATGCAGAAGTCGACGTCAAAGTCAGGCATCGAGACCCGCTCAGGGTTTAAGAAACGCTCAAACAGAAGGTCAAATTCTAATGGGTCGAGGTCTGTAATTTTGAGTGCATAAGCCACTAATGACCCTGCACCAGACCCCCTTCCCGGCCCAACGGGTACACCATTATCTTTTGACCATTGGATAAACTCCATCACGATCAAGAAGTAACCGGGGAACCCCATTTGGTTAATCACGTTCAGTTCAATGTCTAAACGCTCATCATATGCAGGGCGTTTTTCTGCACGAACTTTTTCGTCAGGGAATAAAAACTCAAGACGTTCTTCGAGCCCTTCTTTTGACCGCATCACCAAAAAGTCTTCAGTTTTCATATCCCCAGTTGGGAATTGCGGTAAGAAGTATTCACCAAGACGAATCGTGACGTTACAACGCTTAGCAATCTCTACACTGTTTTCTAACGCTTCAGGAATGTCGGCAAAAAGCTCACACATTTCCTCTTCAGTACGTAAGTATTGCTGAGGGCTATAGTTTTTCGGTCTTTTGGGGTCAGCTAGGGTGAAACCATCGTGGATGGCAACGCGAATTTCATGGGCATCAAAGTCGCTACTTTCAATAAAGCAGACTTCGTTCGTCGCGACAACAGGCAAACCTTTCTTCGTGGCCAATTCGACGGCAGCATGAAGATAGCTTTCTTCGTCTGGGCGACCCGTTCTGACGAGTTCGAGATAATAACAACCGGGGAAATGCGCTTCATAAAACTCAAGGCACTCATCGACAAGCGCTTGGTTGCCTCGTAATAGAAATTGCCCAATATCCCCTTTGCGCCCACCAGAGAGCAAAATAAGCCCCTCTTTGTGCTTTGCTAGCCAATCACGCTTAATTGTTGGCCCTACAGCGCCATAGCCCTTTTGGTAGGCTTCTGAAATCAAGAGAGTAAGGTTTTGATACCCTTCATTATTGCGAGCAAGAACGGTGAGATGAGAAATTTCATCGCCTAATAATTCGCTTTCTACATAAAAATCCGCGCCGATGATCGGCTTGATCCCTGCCCCATGTGCAGCACCGTAGAATCTCACTAACCCACACAAGTTAGTAAAATCGGTGATTGCGAACGCAGGCATGCCCATTGCTGCCACTTTTTTGACCAATGGACCCGTTTTCGCGAGCCCGTCAATCATCGAGTAGTCACTGTGCACACGCAAATGAATAAAACGAGGTGATGCCATCGATTAAGTACCTATTTTTGACTGTCTAAAGCTCGCCTCACGGGAGCAAAGCTTTTACGATGGAATTCGGTTGCACCATACTGCGCCAATTTTTCTAAGTGGTATGCGGTTGGGTAGCCTTTATGCTTTGCAAAGCCATATTCTGGGAATGCTTTGTCCAGCTCGACCATTTCCCTATCCCGCACGACTTTCGCTAAAATGGATGCTGCGCTAATTTCTTGTACAAGGCTATCGCCTTTAACCACGGCCTTTGACGGCATTGGCAGTTCAGGGCAGCGATTGCCATCAATTAAAACAAATTCAGGGGCGATAGATAACCCTGCAACAGCACGCTGCATGGCTAACATCGTCGCGTGTAATATATTTATTTTATCAATTTCTTCAGGTTCTGCACGACCAATGCACCAACATAAGGCTTTTTCTTTGATTTCGTCGAACAGTTTCTCGCGCTTTTTTTCACTGAGTTTTTTCGAGTCTGCGAGCCCTGCAATCGGGTTATTGGGATCAAGGATCACAGCGGCAGTCACAACTGCGCCCACTAATGGCCCACGCCCGACTTCATCAACGCCAGCTATTAAATTGGCTTTGGGATAGATAAATTCCATTAATTTTTAACCAAATCGAGTACTGCTTCTGCAGCTTGTTTATCTGCATCACAACGGATCAACTGATGCAGATGTAAAAAAGTGTCTTTTAGTTGATTAACTCGTTCGCCACCTTCCAATAATGGAAGAATCTCTTGTGCCAGTTTTTCTGGCTGGCACTCTTCTTGCAGTAATTCTTTGACAATTTCTTTTTCAGCCAGCAAATTCGGCAAGGAGACATACGGGGTTTTAACTAAGCGTTTAGCCAGCCAAAAAGTGAACGGCTTCATACGGTAACCAACCACCATCGGGCATTTAGTCAACATACATTCTAGAGCAGCGGTTCCTGAGGCTAACAGTGTCGCATCTGCAGCAATCATCGCATCACGGGCTTGTCCATCAAGGATATGCACGGATAACTCAGGCGCAACAGTGGCTTTGATTGTATCAAATTGCAGACGGCGCTTTTCATTCACCAGGGGCACTACGATATGCAAATCAGGGAAGCGTTGTTGGAGTATTTTAGCTGTTTGTAAAAAATCAGCACTCAACATTTCCACTTCTGAATGGCGGCTTCCTGGTAATAATGCGAGACATTTTACATTTTCGGGAATACCGAGGCGCGCTCGCGCAGCAAGTTTATCTGGATGTAAGGGAATAGCATCCGCCATCGTATGGCCGATAAAACGACAAGGTACATCAAAACGGTCATAAAACGCTTTTTCAAATGGTAAAAACGCTAAGACTAAGTTTGTAGAACGACCGATTTTAAATACACGCTTTTGGCGCCAAGCCCAAACTGAAGGGCTGACGTAATGAATAGTTTTGATGCCTTTTGCTTTTAAGCGCCCTTCAAGGGTGATGTTAAAATCAGGGGCATCAATTCCGACAAAAATATCGGGTTGTAACTGTGTAAAACGCTGGGTTAAATCTTTACGAATAGATAATAAACGAGGTAACCGACCGAGAACTTCAACAATTCCCATCACGGCTAACTCTTCCATTTCGTACCAAGCTTCACAGCCTTCCGCTTGCATCAACGGGCCTGCAACACCAACAAAGCGAGCATTAGGCACTTGCTCTTTCAGTGCACGAATAAGCCCTGCACCGAGGATATCGCCAGATGTTTCTCCGGCAACAAGGCCAATAGTAAGTGGACGGTTATCAATCACCGAAATTCGCTCCTTAATAAAGGCCTAGTCACGTTAACCACAGCACTTTGTGATTAACGGATAATACCACGCTTAGATTGTGCAGAATCTTCTAAGAAATCACTAAACACTTTAACGTGTTCGTTGACTTTCCCTGCTTCTGCGATTTCTTCACGCGCTTCTTCTAATGATTTACCTGAACGATATAACGTCTTGTATGCATTACGAATAGCATGCAGTGATTCTTTTTCAAAACCACGACGTTTTAAACCTTCAAGGTTTAGACCAAATGGCGTTGCATGGTTACCTTGCGCAATGACATATGGCGGCACATCTTGCGCCACGCCAGAGCAACCACCCACCATAACGTGAGCACCAATTTTACAGAATTGATGCACCGCTGTCATACCACCAATAATCGCGTAATCGCCTAATGTGACATGACCGCCTAACGTCCCGTTATTTGCAATAATGCAACGATTTCCAATGATACAATCGTGAGCAATATGCACGTTAACCATCAGCAGGTTATCATCACCCACTTTTGTTAAGCCAGCATCTTGGACGGTACCACGGTGAATAGTCACACTTTCTCTAATACGGTTTCTATCACCAATTTCAACGCGAGTTGGTTCACCTTGGTATTTCAGGTCTTGGTTAGCTTCACCAATAGACGCAAACTGGAAAATCACATTATCGCGGCCAATTTTTGTGTGACCGTTAACGACAACGTGGGATTTCAGCTCTGTGCCTTCGCCAATTTCAACATTCGCGCCAACATAACAAAAAGGGCCAATACGCACATTGGCGCCAATAATTGCGCCATCTTCGACGATGGATGAAGGATGGATATAGGCAGTATTGTCAATCATATCAGACCTCACGGCGACGGGCGCACATCATTTCTGCTTCGCAGGCCACTTCTCCATCAACTTTTGCAACGCCTTTAAAACGTGCGACTCCGCGACGTTCTTTAATAAATTCAACTTCTAAGATCATTTGATCTCCAGGCTGAACAGGACGTTTAAAACGGGCGTTATCTACCGCTGCAAAATAATACAGTTCACCCGGCTCTAATTTTCCAACGCTTTTAAATGCAAGGATACCCGTTGCTTGCGCCATTGCTTCTAAAATTAAAACACCCGGGAAAATCGGTTTACCAGGGAAATGCCCTTGGAAAAATGGCTCGTTGAAGGAAACATTTTTAACTGCACGCAAAGATTTGCCTTCTTCAAAATCCAATACACGGTCAACCAAAAGGAACGGGTAACGGTGTGGAAGGAGCTCTAAAATTTCTTCAATATTCAGAGTATGATTATCACTCATCGAAATACTCTTCCTGTCTATTAATACGGTTATTATTAACGAATCGGCCTGCTTCAACCTTAAATTAGGTTAACTGGCAGGCCGGAAAACGTAACTCAGATAACTATTTTAGCCTGAATTACAAAATGATTACTGATTTTTTTGATTTTGGCTATCTAATTCGCGTTCAACGTTTTTCAGGCGCTTATTCATCTCATTGATACTTAAGACTAAAGCAGCTGTTTTACGCCAAACTTTATTAGGTTGTAAAGGAATACCTGAAGAGTAAACTCCTGGTTCAGTGATAGGCCGCATGACCATTCCCATTCCCGTTACTGTGACCTTATCGCAAATTTCCATATGACCGTTGATCACGCTCGCGCCACCAATCATACAGTAACGGCCGATTTTTAAGCTGCCAGCCATGATTACGCCGCCAGCAACTGCGGTATTATCACCAATAATGACGTTATGTGCAATTTGGCACTGGTTATCGATAATAACCCCATTGCCAATCACGGTGTTATCTAGTGCGCCGCGGTCAATTGTTGTACTTGCGCCGATCTCGACACGATCCCCGATGATCACAGTGCCTAATTGAGGAATTTTGATCCAATTGCCACGATCATTCGCGTAGCCGAAGCCATCAGAGCCGATCACGGTACCTGATTGCACTAAGCAGTGCTCGCCAATTTCAATATTGTGGTAAACGCTGACATTCGCCCATAAGCGGGTTCCTGCACCAATACGCGTGTTTTTACCCACAAAGCAACCTGCGCCAATTACGACGTTATCGCCCAGTACAACACCACTTTCGATAACGGCATTTGCGCCAATTGCAACATTTTTACCGAGTGTTGCATCATCGGCAATCACTGCGGATGCATGAATATCTTCAGCCGGACTTGGCGTGGTATCCATGATTTGCGCCATCCGTGCATAGGCGAGGTACGGGTTATCAACAACCAGTGCCGCCACTTTGCAGGATTCGAGATCTTTTGCTGTAAGAACCACCGCAGCAGCTTGGCATTCGGCCAATTTATCACTGTAACGGCTGTCAGATAAAAAAGTTATCTGTTGATTATTCGCTGAATGCATGGGAGCAATACTGGTGATGACGATATCGCCATCACCATGTAATTGTGCATTCAACTGCTGAGCAAGGTCAGCCAATCGAATTGAAGACATCTATTATTTAACCTGTTTTTGAACCTGACTAGTGATGTCGATACTATCTTTTGCATACGCAACTGCGTTTGCATCGATAACAACATCGTAGCCTTCTTTAGCAGCAACAGACTTAATAGAGTCCTGAATACGAGTTAAAATTTTATTACGCTCTTCACCTTGACGACGACGGTTGTCTTCTTCAAATTTCTGCGCTTTTTCAGCAAAAGTATCACGTTTAGTCATGAGTTCGGATTCAAGCTTTTCGCGCTCACTTTGCTTCATGGTAGCACCATCACGACGCAGTTTTTCTACGCGTGATTGCAGGTCTTTTTCCAGATTCTGCAATTCAGTAGCACGGCTTTTGAATTCGCTTTCAAGCTGTTTAGCAACGGCTTCACGCGCAGGCATATTTTGGAAAATTTCGCCAACATTTACGATAGCGATTTTTTCAGCATAAGCACCCGCAGACATTGCTAAAGCAATACTCACACCCGCTGCACACAACAATTTTTTCACACTAAACTCCTTAACCCATATGTATGGCTGGAAATTTTGGTTGCTCCCATAAAATTATGGGAGCCTTCATAGATAGAAACTAGTGTAGATTACCACGTTCTACCAATATTAAATTGGAACTGTTCTGATTTATCCCCATCGTAGTCCTTAATCGGCTGCGCATAAGAGAAGACCAGTGGTCCAAGTGGGGACATCCATTGTAAAGCTACACCCGCTGAAGCACGGATATTAGACGCCTTACCGTAGTCAGGCATACCCGCACGCCAATCAGATGGAATACTGTTCCAGTTAGTGTCCCATACCGTACCCGCATCAACGAAGAGAGAGGTACGAACAGAGTTCGAATATTTCTCGTCGATAAATGGCGTAGGCGTAATTAACTCAAATGATGCTGCATACATGGCGTTACCACCGACTGCATCACTTGATGGGCTACCTGGCTCTGGACCAGCCACACCTGTCGTTTTATCACGCTTCAAATAAACCGCTTTCGGACCGATATTGTTCGAGCGGAAACCACGAATGGTGCTAGAACCACCCGCATAGAAGTTTTCATAGAATGGCATTTGTTTGCTGCCAATACCGTCACCGTAACCCGCTTGAGCACGACCCAGCACAACCCATGTTTCATCTTCATCTAATGGGTAGTACTGCGCAGTATCAAAACGCAGTTTATAGTATTCGTTATCAGAGCCTGGAACAGTCACTTTACCAGAGACGTTCGTTTTGTTACCCGACGTTGGGAAGAAACCACGGTTTAACGAGTTGTAAGTCCAACCTAAGTTAAGCGTGAAGTCATCCGCATCAAAGCTTTCTTTATTACGGCCATTCTCTGTGATTGGTGGATTTTTACCCATAGAATCAAGGTAATCCCACATCGCAGCTTGCGCACGCATATCAGACAGTTTGTTATGAACATAACCCGCACCTACGCGGAAAGAGTTATTTTCATTGAATGGGAAACTTAAGAAACTATCTAAGCCATATGTTTTGTTGTTATAGCCAGACAGGTCAGCATCTTTCGCACTAAAGTCGTTATAGAAAATACGACCACCCAAGCTCACACCATTAACGGTGAAGTAAGGGTCAGTAAAGGAGAACTCAACGTTGGTTGAATAATCATTTTTACTTGCGTTGATACCAACCGCGTTACCTGTACCTAACCAGTTATCTTGCGTAACACCAACTTGGAAGCTCACGCCACTTTCTGTACCAAAACCGATACCGAAGTTCATCGAACCTGTATTACGTTCTTTAACTTTATAGATAACATCAACTTGGTCAGGGCTGCCCGGCACACGCTGAGTTTCAACATCAACGGTTTCAAAGAAACCAGTACGGTTCAGACGCTCTTTTCCGAGCTCAACAAGGTCGTTCCCCAGCCATGCCCCTTCCATCTGACGCATTTCGCGACGTAGGACGGTATCTTTACTGGTGTCATTACCTTGGAAACGAATTTCACGAACGTAGAAACGGTTACCTGCATCGATATTCAGATGCAATTTAACGGTTTTATCTGCGTCGTTAATTTCAGGCTGAGTCATCACTCGAGGATAGGCGTAACCGTAACGACCAAACAATTCTTTGATCTGGTTTTCCATTCGAGTCACTTGCGCACCGTTGTATAACTCACCCGGTGTGATTGTGATCAACTCTTTGATTTCATTTAAATGTTCAGCCGTATTACCATTAATTTCAACGCCAGAAATTTTGTACTGGTCGCCTTCAGTAATGTTAATCGTGATATAAATGCCTTTTTTGTCTGGAGTCAGACTGACTTGGGTAGAGTCAATATTAAAGCGTGCATAACCGCGATCAAGGTAGAAACTGCGCAGCGTTTCTAAGTCACCCGCCAGTTTTTGCTTCTGATATTTTTGGTCAGCCGCAAGGTTCCACCATGGTACATCATCACGTAATTGCAGCTTGTTAACCAATTCAGCGGTCGTGTAGTTTTTGTTACCCACGATGTTAATCTGCTGAATTTGCGCAGACACACCTTCGGAGAACACAAATTTTAAATCGACACGGTTGCGCGGTAATGGCGTTACAACGGCTTTAACTGTCGCGTTGTATTTACCCACACTGTAGTAAAAGTCTTCTAAGCCTTTTTCAATATTCGCGATTGTTGTGCGGTCAAGTGCCTCACCCACACGAATATTTGAAGCCTCCAAGTTCTGCTTGAGCATATCGTCTTTAACAGATTTATTACCTGTAAACGTGATGCTTGCGATGGTTGGCCGCTCTTTAACTTGAACGATCAGCGTGTTTCCATCACGCAGGACCCTAACATCTTCGAAGTTACCGGTTGAGAATAGGGAACGAATTGAACGACTGATATCGTCGTTATCAATTGAATCGCCCACCCTAACAGGCATGTTCAATAATGCTGCACCAACGGCGACGCGTTGTAGACCTTCGAAACGAATGTCTTTAACTACGAATCCGTCTGAACCGTATGCAGTGGCGCTGCCTAGAAGCAGCGACGCTATGAGCAACTTTTTCATCGCCATCGTTGTTATGCGTATTCCTTACTGGTCCCCGGCTTACAAAATTAGAAGCGAGAGAAATCATTAAAAAGTGCAAGTCCCATTAACAGAATCAATGCCATTGCACCTATCCGAAAACTAAAGTCTTGTACTCGCTCAGACACTGGACTTCCCTTAATTTTTTCAATTAATAAGAAGAGCAAATGCCCCCCATCTAAAACAGGCAATGGAAACAGATTGATGATACCTAAATTCACGCTAATAAGCGCAATAAACATCAAATAATATACCAAGCCTGATTCGGCGGATACCCCCGCTCCTTTCGCGATAGATATCGGACCGCTTAAGTTATTGAGTTTGACATCCCCAACAACTAATTTACCCATCATGTTGACCGTTAGCTTCATCAACTGCCACGTTTTATCACTTGCTTGGTAAAACGCAGAAAATGGCCCATATTGTTGCACCATTTTATATTCATCTGCTAACGGTAACACTGAAAGTTCCACACCCGCAAATCCAATTTTCTCACCACGCTGCCCATCTTGGCTATCTGGCGTTAAGGTGAGTGAAACACGTTGTGAAGAACGTTCAATTTCTAACTTTAACGGCGTTCCCGGATTCATACGAATGATTCGAGTCACAGGGTTCCAATACCCAAGTTCCTCACCGTTAACACTTACAATTCTATCGCCCGGAATTAACCCTGCGCGTTCACCAGCCTGACCCGCTGTGACTTTCTGAATCACCGGATCGATTCTGGCTGAAACAGGCATGATGCCAATTGACAAAATCGGGTCTTGTTTTTCAGGGTCAAATTTCCAATCAGTTAAATCAACTGTTTTGGTCATGGGCTCACTATACCCTTCTGGCACCACTTCAGCGGTTAACTCGCGATCGCCAATTTTAGCCACTAATGCTAAACGCGCTGAATTCCAATCAGGTGTTTCGATACCATCAATGGATTTTAGTTCCATTTTAGGTTCAAAATTTGCAGCCGCGGCAATCGAATCTGGTTTTATATCCGCAATAATTGGCTTCACTGATGGAACGCCAATCATAAAGACTATCCAGTAGACAACAATAGCCAGTAAAAAGTTCGCAATTGGACCCGCGCTAATAATTGCGGCACGCTGCCCCACGGTTTTATTATTAAACGCTTCATGCCGGCGTTCAGGTGAAACCTCACCAACACGTTCATCCAGCATTTTGACATAACCGCCCAGTGGAATTAGTGCGAGGACAAACTCAGTACCGTGTTTGTCTACTTTGCGCCACAGCGTTTTACCAAAACCAATGGAGAAACGCTCAACATAAACACCACAGCGGCGTGCAACCCAATAATGACCAAATTCGTGTACGGTAATCAGCACACCAATTGCAATAATAAATGCCGCTAAGCTCCAAATAAATCCCATTTATCTTCCTACAGACCAAAGCCGTTAAAAATTAACAAATTCAGCCCAGCAAATACTGGAATTGCCGCAGTTAGGCTATCAATACGGTCAAGAATACCACCATGACCAGGGATTAAATGACTACTGTCTTTAATGCCAGATTGGCGCTTAAACATACTTTCAGTTAAATCACCAAACACAGATACTACAACAACAATAATTGAAGTCACTAGCAAATAATCTGGCATAACAGGGATTGGTGCGTATGCACTAAATACCCAAGAAATAATCCCAGCAGTGATTAGACCACCCACGAGGCCTTCCCACGTTTTACCCGGCGACACTTTCGGTGCCATTTTATTACGGCCGATTGTACGCCCAAAGGCATAAGCACCAGAGTCAGCTCCCCACACCAGTAACATGACATACAGCAACCACCATGCACCAATAGCGGTATCATTCTGGTAGCCCACAGTACGCAGTGCCATCATTCCGCAGTAGAAAGGGATTATAGTTAATACGCCAAATAATAAGCGAATAATAACAGATTTACCCCACGATGCAGACGCAGGGTAAGTCACAACGAGCACAATAGCGACAATCCACCAAACTAGCCCTGCCCATAACCCATAAAGAATTATTGGCGAATTGGATAATGATGTGATGTCAGGAATCGAAAATTGCATTGCCAGCAAGATTACTGCAAAAACAATGGCTAAGCCAACACGCTTAACCTGTGAGTGCCACCCTGCAAATTGAGCCCATTCCCAAGCACCGAGAGCAGAAACAGCAACCACTACTAAACCAAAATTCGCTGGAGAAAGTAAAAACAACGCCGCAATAACAATTGGTATTAATACTATCGCAGTAAGCAAACGATATTTCAGCACATCTATCCCCTATTATTTGACAAGTTCGTCATCTGATTCAGCCCCACCATAACGACGCTCGCGCTTACTAAATGCATCAACCGCATCCTGAAACACCATTTCATCAAAATCTGGCCACAAAACGTTGGTGAAATAAAATTCCGCATAAGCGACTTGCCATAATAGGAAGTTGCTAATTCGATGTTCTCCCCCTGTTCTGATGACTAAGTCGACACACTCTTGGTCATGCATACAGATTGAGTTATTAATGGAGTCTTCATTGATATCATCAATGGAAAGCTCACCACTTTGTACTTTCGCAAAGACTTGCTTCACGCTATTAGCGATATCCCAGCGCCCACCATAGTTCGCCGCAATATTGAGTTTTAAGCCTGTATTGTTTTGCGTTAATGCCTCTGCTTTATCAATGCGTTTTCTCAGGCGCTCGCTAAAACGGTCAATATCCCCTATCACTTTTAATTTAACATTGTTCTTGTGTAGGTTTTTGACTTCATTATCGAGTGCAAAAACGAATAATTCCATCAAAGAACTCACTTCTTTTTCAGGACGTCTCCAGTTTTCACTACTAAATGCATAAAGCGTGAGCGAACTAATTTTATTTTTTACCGCAAAACGCACAGAATTACGTACAGATTCAACACCTGCCTTATGGCCTGTTATTCTGAGTTTTCCTCTCTGCTTTGCCCATCGCCCATTACCATCCATAATGATAGCGACATGCTTCGGCATCATCGATTCAGAGAGATTTTCACCACTAGAGTTCATTAAATGTTAATCCTTGTGAGTACCGCTTTGAGAATTCCACTCAATAATAACCACTATTATTAAGTTTGCTGATAAGACACATCCTTAATTCTCTGCTAAATACTAGGTTATCTTTCTTTTTTTAAACGCATCACATATTAAAGATAAATTATGGTTATCAGCAACTAAATAAATCACATACCAAGCTTAAACTGTCTGAGCGATTATTTTTGCCGCATCGCGGCGCGCACATTCGTCGATTTCTAAGACCTCTTCAATAGAAACAGGTTCAGAAAAAACTTGGCTTTCTAATATTTTGTGATTAATTTTCGCGATATCAGTAAAGCGAATTTTTCCTTCAAGGAACGCCGCAACCGTCATTTCATTTGCCCCATTCAGCGCCGTTGTTGCTGCTTGACCTTGATGGCAAGCATCAATCGCCAGTTTCAAACAAGGGTAACGCTGGTAATCTGGTTGCACAAATGTTAATGATGAAAGGCTAGCAAAATCAAGCGGTTTTGCACCTGACATAATACGCTGCGGGTAAGCCATGCTATATGAAATCGGCGTGCGCATATCGGGCGTACCAAGCTGTGCGATGACACTACCATCGCGGTATCTTACCATCGAGTGGATCACCGATTGAGGGTGAATAATCACTTCCATTTGGTCAGCATTGGCATTGAAGAAATAGCAAGCTTCAATATATTCTAGCCCTTTATTCATCATTGTCGCTGAATCAACAGAGATTTTACGCCCCATCGACCAATTTGGGTGATTGCACGCTTCATCTGGAGTGACATTATCAAAGTGCGATAATGGCGTTTCTCTGAACGGGCCACCTGAGCCTGTTAAAACAATACTGGAAATACCTGAAGCAGTTAGATCGGCAAAACCTAAATTGAGCTGAATAATTTCAGGCAAACTTTGGAAAATTGCATTATGTTCACTATCAATTGGAAATACTGATGCATTATGCTGACGAATCTCATTAAAGAATAAACGGCCACTGGTAATCAAAGACTCTTTATTCGCTAATAATATTCTTTTGCCTTTGCGGATCGCTGCCAAGGTGGGTAATAACCCAGCCACACCCGTAATTGCTGACATTACTTGGTCTGCATCATCAAGGCCTGCAAGGTCAATCGCTGCTTGTTTACCTGATAACACTTCTGTTTTGTTATTATTTTCAGACAAAATCGTCCGTAATGCCTTCGCCGATGACTCATCCGCCATGGCGGCATATTTCGGATTAAACTCAAGGCATTGCTTTGCCATTTCGGCAACATTTTTACCTGCAACTAGGGCAAGAACTTGAAATTTTTCAGGATTTTGACGAACAACAGAAAGTGTATTGGTACCTATTGAACCTGTTGAACCCAGGACTGTCAGACGTTTCATAGTGATCGGATGCTCTGTATTAATTCAATACTGAGATTATATCAGCTTAGTGATAAGAAAGGATTTTTTAATGGGTACAAAAATAATAAAGCCACGCTAACGCACACTTTTTGAGTATGCATTGGTGGCTTTACCATTATGATGGATTAAAACTCCATCAACTCTGTTTCTTTTTGCGCTAATGATTCATCAACTTTCTTGATGTAGTTATCAGTCAGCTTTTGAATGTCATCTTGTGAACGACGCTCATCATCTTCACTGATTTCTTTATCTTTTAGCAGCGCTTTAACTTTATCGTTAGCGTCACGGCGTACGTTACGAACCGCGATACGACCTTGTTCAGCTTCACCACGAACCACTTTAATTAAGTCTTTACGACGCTCTTCCGTTAACGGAGGAAGTGGAACACGGATAACGGTGCCCGCAGAAGAGGGGTTCAGACCTAAATCAGACGCCATGATCGCTTTTTCAATCGCAGGTGACATGCTACGGTCAAAAACAGAAATAGCTAATGTACGTGAATCTTCAACCGTCACGTTAGCCAACTGGCGCAGAGGTGTCGCTGAGCCATAATATTCAACAGTAATACCATCTAATAGGCTTGGAGATGCGCGGCCTGTACGAACTTTACTGATTTGGTTTTTGAATGCTTCAAGGCTCTTTTCCATACGGTCTTGAGCATCTTTTTGGATTTCGTTAATCACGTTTTCAACCCTTAAGAACTGATTATTAAAGGCCGCAATGCGACCTCGCTTAAATTGTCTGAATTTATCTTAGATAATACATTTAAACTCAGGCTGTGTCTCTGAGTATTAGTTGTGAGAAATCAGAGTACCTTCGTTTTCGCCCATGACAACACGGCGTAATGCACCCGGTTTATTCATATTGAAAACACGGATTGGTAAGTTATGGTCACGGGCTAATGTGAAGGCTGCTAAGTCCATCACTTTTAACTCACGCTCCAAAACTTCTTGATAATTCAGGTTTTCATACAATACCGCATCTGGGTCTTTTGCTGGATCAGCGGAATAGACGCCATCTACTTTTGTGGCTTTTAACACGACATCTGCTTCAATTTCAATACCGCGTAAACACGCCGCAGAGTCTGTTGTAAAGAATGGATTACCTGTTCCCGCAGAAAAAATAACAACACGGCCGTGACGTAATAAGCTAATGGCTTCCGCCCAGCTGTAATTATCACAGACGCCGTTTAATGGAATTGCAGACATCAGTCGTGCATTCACATAAGCACGGTGCAAAGCATCGCGCATCGCGAGTCCATTCATCACCGTGGCTAGCATACCCATGTGGTCACCGACAACACGGTTCATACCAGCTTGTGCCAAACCAGCACCACGAAACAGGTTACCACCGCCAATAACCACACCGACCTGTATACCCAGTTCTATGAGTTCTTTGATTTCCTGAGCCATACGATCTAAAACGCTAGCATCGATACCAAAACCTTCTGCGCCTTGTAAGGCTTCGCCACTTAATTTAAGCAGAATACGCTGATAAACGGGTTTTGCATTGGTAGCCATGGTGTTCTGTCCTAACAGATTATTTATTGGGGTAACATACGCAGAACACGCAGGTTCTACATACCTAAATTTGAATAGAGTTTTACAGCTTGATTACCCACGATATTTTTCAAGTCAAAAGGTAACGTTGTGGTCTCTCATGCCCGTTAACTGATGTTTGCTACTCGAAAGAAACGTGAATAAAACAGAGCCGCCAATTGGCGGCCCTTAGTTGATTACTTGCTCATCGCAGCAACTTCTGCTGCAAAGTCAGTTTCAACTTTCTCGATACCTTCACCTACTTCGAAACGAAGGAAACCAGAAACAGTAGCACCTTTCTCTTTCAGTAAGTCACCAACAGATTTGCTTGGGTCCATTACGAAAGGCTGGCCAGTCAGAGAGATTTCGCCAGTGAATTTGTTCATGCGACCGATAACCATTTTTTCAGCGATTTCGCGTGGTTTACCAGATTGCATTGCGATGTCTAACTGAATTTGGTGCTCGTGAGCAACAACATCAGCTGGAACGTTGTCTGGAGTCACATATTCAGGTTTGCTTGCAGCGATGTGCATAGCGATGTGTTTCAGTAATTCTTCGTCTGCGCCTTCTGCAGCAACTAAAACACCAATACGAGCACCGTGCAGGTAGCTACCTACTTGTGCGCCTTCCAGAATAGCAACGCGACGAATATTGATATTTTCACCAATTTTCGCAACTAAATTTGTACGAGCTTCTTCGAATTTTGCTTTCAGCGCATCGATGTCAGCATTTTTGTCAGCAACAACAGAAGCTAAAACTTCTTTACCGAATGCTAAGAAACCTGCGTCTTTAGCAACGAAGTCAGTTTCACAGTTCAGCTCAACCAGAGCACCTGTTTTACCACCGTTGAAAACTTCAGTCAGGATAACACCTTCAGCTGCAACACGGCCTGCTTTTTTAGCCGCTTTTGCTTGACCTGATTTACGCATGTTATCAATCGCTAATTCGATGTCGCCGTTAGCTTCAACAAGTGCTTTTTTACATTCCATCATACCTGCGCCAGTACGTTCGCGCAGTTCTTTTACCAATGCAGCGGTAATTCCAGACATGTGATTTATTCCTCGATATTCCCCGTGGGAGTCTTCCCCACGTGGATAGTTCTGATTCATATATAAAAGGGGCCTAAATCAGGCCCCTTCTAACATATAGCAGTACCTGTATAGCAATACCTGTTAATAAGGATAAAACCTTATTATTCAGCTTCTACTAAGCTTTCTTCTGCTTGAACAGCCAGATCTTGCGAACGACCTTCACGAACGGTGCTTGCTACAGCGCCCAGATACAGTTTGATTGCACGGATTGCATCGTCGTTACCAGGGATAATGAAATCAATACCATCTGGATCAGAGTTAGTATCAACGATAGCAAATACTGGGATACCCAGGTTGTTTGCTTCTTTGATAGCAATGTGTTCGTGGTCTGCATCGATAACGAACAGAGCGTCAGGTAAACCGCCCATATCTTTGATACCGCCTAAGCTGTTTTCTAACTTAACCAGTTCACGAGTACGCATCAGCGCTTCTTTCTTGGTCAGTTTGTCAAAAGTACCGTCTTGTGATTGAACTTCTAAATCTTTCAGACGTTTGATTGACTGACGAACAGTTTTCCAGTTAGTCAACATTCCGCCTAACCAACGGTGGTTAACGAAATATTGGTCACAGCTGTTAGCAGCTTCTTGAACGGCTTCGCTTGCAGCACGCTTAGTACCAACAAACAGAATTTTGCCTTTACGAGAAGCAATTTTAGTCAACTCAGCCAAAGCTTCGTTGAACATTGGAACAGTCTTTTCCAGGTTGATGATATGAACTTTGTTACGCGCGCCGAAAATGAAAGGTTTCATTTTTGGGTTCCAGTAACGAGTCTGGTGACCAAAGTGAACGCCCGCTTGTAACATATCGCGCATGGAAACAGTTGCCATTTAATACCTCTGTATTTAAGTAATTGGGGTTATGCCTCCACGAATCCCATACTACCGACTCTAAAGCTGCGTCTAAACGCATAAGAGCACCCCGGCGTACGTGTCGATTCGTGTGTGTTATACACAATTGAGTTTAAGTTTCGCAAATCCAATTTCCTTTTCAGGAAACCTCATTTTGCTGCCATAAATTGACATTTCAATGAAGATGAGAAGAAATAATATGGATTGCCGGCGCGCTTTATACCATAAAACCAACTTAGAAGCCAACTTTTGTTGATTTTTTCGCTCACAAAAGTGACAAAAAAACAGATTTTATGGGTCGCATATCGCCTATCTGATACAGGATTTGCATCCCATTAATTATAGACCTTTTTTGATAAGATGAAAAAGCCCTATTTTTATGATGGGCATTCATCCACTTAGCGCCAATTTTTTGCAATTTGTGCGGTGAAAAGCTCAAAATGAACAAGGCTCTCTCCTCTGTTCTTCTATCCTAATAGCAACTTCAACTCTCGAACCTTTCGATAGCAGGTTGGCAGAAAATGCGGTGGCTGTTACCATAAGTGTCATTAATGCTAAAAAATGGTCTCAAAAACCCATTTTCAACCTCTCATTTTTTAACATGTCATCAATCATTGCTGGCATGAATGGACTGAACTCATGGCTATTATTATCAAAACTGAAGAAGATATTCAGAAAATGCGCGTTGCTGGCCGCTTAGCAGCCGAAGTATTAGAAATGATCGCACCGCATGTGGTACCGGGTGTGAGCACGGGTGAACTTGACAGACTTTGCCATCAACACATTGTTGACGCACAACAAGCTATCCCGGCTTGCCTGAACTACCATGGTTTCCCAAAATCCGTTTGTATTTCCGTCAATGATGTTATCTGCCACGGTATTCCAAGTGATGACAAAATCCTAAAAGACGGTGATATCGTCAATATCGATGTCACTGTGATTAAAGAAGGCTTCCACGGCGATACATCCATGATGTTTATCGTTGGAAAACCGACAATTCAAGGCGAACGCCTGTGTCAAGTCACTCAAGAAAGCCTGTATTTAGCGATCCGTATGGTTAAGCCAGGTATTCGCCTGCGTACTATCGGTAAAGCTATTCAAGAATTTGTTGAAAAACAAAGTTTTTCAGTCGTTCGTGAGTATTGCGGACACGGCATTGGTGAAGGTTTCCATGAAGAGCCACAAGTGTTGCACTATGATGCCGATGACAGCGGTGTTGTTCTGCAAAAAGGTATGGCGTTTACCATCGAACCGATGGTAAACACTGGCGACCACCGTATTCGCACCATGAAAGATGGTTGGACGGTGAAAACCAAAGACCGCGGCTGGTCTGCGCAATATGAGCACACATTAGTGGTTACAGATAACGGCTGTGAAATTCTCACTCTGCGTAAAGAAGAAGAACCTTTTATTTCTGCCGTTTTAGTCAACGAATAAATTTCCCCAAGAACCCTCAATTAAGGGGGTTCTTTCTCTGTTCATCTTTCACAAAAAACCGTAAGCTGGTTGTAGTTTCTTTATGGCTATCAATACGGAAAGATAAAGATGACGGCATCCTCTGCAACGTATCTCGCTCCAAACCACTTCACTGCCCACGACCTTGACCTCGCTGCTTTAAGGCAACATGTTGATGATTTTGACAGTTGGCTTGAGGACAGCTTTAATCAAGGTAAAGATGTGGTTGATTTGATTCACATTCGCAGTGACTACCTTGATGCATTGCTGACAAGGTTGTGGCAGGCTTTCGAATTCGACAAACAGACGAATATGTCCCTTGTTGCTGTCGGGGGTTATGGGCGACATGAGCTCCACCCGCTTTCTGATATTGATATTTTAATTCTAAGTAAACACCCCGTTTCCGAGGATATCGCTGCAAAAATCGGCCAATTTATCACGTTACTGTGGGATTTACGTTTTGATATTGGGCACAGCGTTCGCTCTCTTGCTGAATGTATCGAAGCTGGCAATGCTGATTTAACAACAGCAACTAATTTAATTGAGTCACGGCTTATTTGCGGTGATATAACCCTTTTCTTGTCACTACAAAAAACCATTTTTAGTGACGATTTTTGGCCGTCAGCGACCTTTTTTGCCGCAAAAATTGCTGAACAGCAAGAGCGCCACCAGCGCTATCACAGTACCAGTTATAATTTAGAGCCAGACATTAAAAGCAGCCCTGGGGGTCTACGGGATATTCATACCCTACTTTGGGTAGGAAGGCGCCATTTTGGTGCGACAACCGTCGATGAAATGGTCGGTTTTGGTTTTTTAACTGAAGAAGAGCGCCAAGAGCTGAAAGAATGCCTCACTTTCTTATGGAAAATTCGTTTTGCGCTCCACTTGGTGGTGAAACGCCACGATAACCGTTTACTGTTCGACCGCCAATTTAGCGTCGCGCGTTTATTAGGCTACGAGGGTGAGAAAAACCAACCCGTAGAGCGCATGATGAAAGACTTTTATCGTGTAACTCGCCGCGTGAGAGAGCTGAATCAAATGCTATTGCAGTTATTTGATGAAGCCATTTTAACCCTTAAACCCAATGAAAAACCGCGCGCAATTGATTCACAGTTTCAATTGCGCGGCACACTAATTGATGTAATTGATGAAAACCTGTTTATCAACCAGCCCGCCGCTATCTTAAAAATGTTCTACCAAATGGCGCGCTACCCAAACATCACAGGTATCTATTCCACAACATTGCGCTTACTGCGCTTTGCACGGCGAAACTTGAGCGTGCCGCTATGTGAAATTCCTGAAGCACGCAAGTTATTCCTAAAAATTCTGCGCCACCCGCGAGCAATTAAAGGCGCATTTGTCCCCATGCACCTGCACAGTGTACTGAGTGCCTATACGCCGCTTTGGAGCAACATTGTTGGGCAAATGCAGTTTGACTTATTCCACGCCTATACCGTTGACGAACATACCATCCGTGTCTTACAAAAAATCGACAGTTTTACACTTGAAGAGAATCGCCGAGAACACCCTTTGTGTGTCAGCGTTTACCCTAAACTGCTGCAACCTGAAATTTTACGCCTTGCAGCTATCTTCCATGATATCGCCAAAGGCCGTTCAGGAGATCACTCAGACTTAGGCGCTGATTTTGTGTATGACTTTGCGCTACAGCATGATTTATCAACAAAAGAAGCTGACCTTGCTGCATGGCTTGTCAAAAACCACTTATTGATGTCGGTTACCGCACAACGCCGAGACATTCAAGACCCTGATGTTATCAAGCAGTTTGCGAGTGAGGTGAAATCGGTTTCTCGACTTAACTATTTGATGTGTTTAACCGTTGCTGACATTTGCGCCACCAATAGCACCTTGTGGAATAGTTGGAAGCAGAGCTTAATTCGTGAGCTATTTTTGTCAACAGAACACCAACTCAACCAAGGTATGCAAAGCACGCCAGATTTACGAGAGCGCATTCGTCATCACCGAAATCAAGCGTTATCTCTGCTTCGCCCTCTTGCTATTGATGAAGAGAAACTGCAAAAACTGTGGTCACGCTGTCACGCAGACTATTTTTTACGCCACACCCCATCACAACTCGCTTGGCATGCAAAAAACCTGTTAAATCATGACCTAACTAAACCATTAGTGTTAATCAGCACACAACCAAAACACGGTGGAACAGAAATTTTTATTTGGTGCCATGATAAATCGCATTTATTTGCCGCAGTGGCCAGTGAGCTCGATCGCCGCAACTTAAGTATTCACAGCGCTCAAATATTCACCAACAAAGACAACATGGCGATGGATACATTTGTAGTACTCGAACCAAATGGCTCGCCACTCGCAAAAGACCGCTATGACCACATTCGGAAAATGTTGTTACTCGCGGTACAGCAACCTGAAATTTCCCTACCGAAACAACGTACATTACCCGCAAAGCTACGTCATTTTACCGTTCCCACTAAGGTCAATTTCTTGCACTCCACCAATGAGCGCCGTACCTATATGGAATTATTCGCATTAGATCAACCGGGTTTACTGGCACGAATTGGCCATGTTTTTGCACAGCTAGATATTTCTTTATACGGCGCGAGGATCACCACAATTGGCGAAAAAGTTGAGGATTTCTTTGTGTTAGCAGATAAAGAACACAAAGCGCTCGATAAAAATATGCAGCAAGAGTTATCAGAAAGGTTGACAGAAGCCCTAAAATCGAAGGATAAAATATAACGTTCATCACATTTTTCTGGTGAACGCTCACTTTTATGTTATTCAAGAGGGAAATACTATCAATGCAGCATTTACAAGCGATCATTGAAAACGCATTTGAAGACCGTGCTAGCATCACACCAAACACGGTTTCAGCACCCGTTAAACAGGCCGTTTTAGACACTATCGCGCTATTAGACAGTGGTAAACTTCGCGTTGCCGAAAAAATCGCGGGTGTATGGGTTACTCACCAATGGTTAAAAAAGGCCGTCTTACTGTCATTTCGTATCCAAGACAATCAAGTGATTGACGGTGCCGAAAGTCGTTATTTCGATAAAGTACCAATGAAATTCGCTGATTACGATCAAGCACGCTTCGAAAAAGAAGGTTTTCGCGTTGTACCACCAGCAGCAGTTCGTAAAGGTGCTTATATCGCTAAAAATAGCGTACTTATGCCATCTTATGTGAACATTGGGGCGTATGTCGATGAAGGGACAATGGTCGATACGTGGGCAACCGTGGGCTCTTGCGCGCAAATCGGTAAAAACGTGCATTTATCTGGCGGTGTCGGTATTGGTGGCGTATTAGAGCCATTACAAGCTAACCCAACCATTATCGAAGATAATTGTTTTATTGGCGCACGCTCTGAGGTTGTTGAAGGTGTGATTGTCGAGGAAGGCTCGGTGATTTCTATGGGCGTTTATCTGGGGCAAAGCACCAAAATTTACGACCGAGAAACAGGTGAAATTTTTTATGGGCGCGTTCCAGCGGGATCTGTCGTTGTGTCGGGTAATTTACCATCGAAAGATGGCCGCTACAGCTTATATTGCGCCGTGATTGTCAAAAAAGTGGATGAAAAAACTCGCGGAAAAGTTGGCATCAATGAATTATTAAGAACTATTGATGAATAACTAATTTTCTAACAGTTTACCCCCTTAACCTTTTACTGCTGTTTTTGAATTAGTTAGCAGTAATCTGGTAAAACGAAGCTATCCCGAAATGCATACTCTGTATGCAGCTCGGGTGGCCAAGTTCCCTTATCTTCCCCTATCTCGCCTTTCCCTTTTTATCGGTTTATTGCAAAGAGAAGTTGGTCAATTTCAAGAAATCGCGCATAATATGTTCGTGGCTTTTGCCGTTTACCATCAATAAAACTGTATTATTTTATTTTTCATTATCATGATGCTATTTACGTAATGGCTTAATGTTATTTACGTCTTTAGGTCAATAGCACAATAAAAGAGAAATAGACCGGTATTGTTACGGCCTGCTCACACAATTATTTTGTTCACCGACTCTGTCTCTACAGTTAAGCGAGCTAACATGTACGATAATTTGAAAAGTTTAGGCATTAGTAACCCTCAGGATATTGACCGTTATACCCTGCGCCAAGAAGCAAATAACGATATTTTGAAAATTTACTTCCGTAAAGACAAAGGGGAGTTTTTTGCAAAAAGCGTCAAATTTAAATACCCACGCCAGCGTAAAACCATTGCGGATGGGGGTAATAATTTCAAAGAAATTCACGAAATCAATACTAACCTTCGTTATGCTATTGAAGAACTCGACCAAATTTGCCAAACAGATAAAACTGATATCGATTTAAAACACAAGATTCTTGATGACTTACGTCATTTAGAACATGTGGTTTCAAACAAAATTGCAGAAATTGAAGCTGACTTGGAAAAACTGACTCGTAAATAGCCAACTTGTCAGAGATTTACTGCGCCGTGAAATCACCTAAATTTGTATCGAAAAGGGCTATTTCACGGTGCAGGCACTTACAGTAATTCACTCCACGCTTCAACCCACGGTTTTGCAAACTCTTCGGGGGTATCCACTTCTATCGCATCAATAAAAAGAATATCACCGATACGTGTGGCGGATTGCTCAGTTAACACTTCATCAAACCGTAGACCTGCGCCACAAAAGCTTTCATAACTGCTATCACCTAATGCAATTAAGCCATAACGTAAATCGGGCTGATAACCAACAACATCATTGATTTCATTAAAAAGTGGTGCGATGGTATCAGGAAGGTCCCCTTGCCCTGTCGATGAGGTTACAATCAACGCAATTTCATTTCCTGAATTATACAATTGCCAATCATTCAGAGTGGGCTCATCAAAGACAACCACTTCATGCCCTCTTTCCTCTAAGATTTCTTGTGCGATTTCTGCCACAGCTAAAGAGTTGCCATAGACAGTACCGACAAAAATACCTACTTTTGACATAACGCCTCCCTCTAAATTTAATTTAAACTGACGGATTAATAACTTTTATAGCTAGATTAGCGACTTGCGCTGACCACCCAAACTGCTCAGTCAATGAGATCCATTGTGCATCCCAAGGTGCAACCAGTGATATATTTTCTTCTGTTATAGGGTGACTTAAATTTAATTGGCTTGCGTGCAACATCAAACGAGAAACTGAAAAATGCTCAGATACGCCTCTGTTTTGTCGTAAGTCGCCATGCTTGCTATCACCAATAATAGGGTGGCGTAAGTGGGACATATGTCGCCTGAGCTGATGTTTTCGGCCTGTTTCTGGCATTAACTCTACCAAACTAAACCGTGCGGTTTCATAGCGGCCAATCGCCACAGGGCATTCCACCGTCGCAATTGGCCGACAATGGGTAATGCACTCTTGCAGCACCGGTTCCCGAGTAGCATGTTTGTCTGCGATTTTATCTAGCTCTTCCAGCAACGGGTAATCAATAGTTTGCTCATCAGTTAGATACCCCCGCACAATCGCATGATAGGTTTTCTCTAACTGATGGTTTTCAAACTGAGCAGCAAGCAACCTTGCTACTTCACTTGATAAAGCAAATAGTAAAATACCCGATGTTGGCCTATCTAGCCGATGAATGGGATAAACATATTGGCCAATTTGGTCGCGCAAAGTTTGCATCACAAAAACGGTTTCTTTGCTATCTAACCAACTGCGATGAACCAACATTCCTGCGGGCTTATTCACCGCAATCATATATTCATCTTGATAAATGATTTCTAACATCAATCACCCTGATTAGTCGAAAAAATGCTGTCTAGCTCACGCAAATGCTGGATAATAACCACGTATTGTTCTTCTTCGTCATGCTTATACGCTTCTTCAAAATACGGTGCGAGCGCAAAATTTGCAGGTAACGTACCACCTTGGTCAATAATCGCTTGTAAACGTGGAATTAAAATCCACTGTAGCCACTCCAAAGCCTCCATCGTATCGATGCAAAATGGCTCTACGCTTTTAAACGCATCTTGTTCTGGAGGATGCTCACGCCACAATAATTTTAATTTCATTTCGTCTTCGAGATGACGAAGCTTTTCAACAATGCGTTGTTCAGTATTCATATTTAAACCTTTTAGCCTTTATGCTGCGAAATATACTGTAATTTTGCCAACGATTCTGTCGGATAAATGGGGTTGGTCGACCTTATATACAAGCTTATTTATTTCTATTGCATTTATTTATTCAAAAAAATGCAATTCAATAAATTTCGTTGATACTTTGTTAGGGTACATACACATATAATTAAATGTTTTTTTAATTTAATTTTAGCGAAATAATTAACAATAAAATGGTTTATCTATGGGATTACTAAAGCAGTGGCGTAAGGAAAACAAAGCTTGGAAAGCATTCAGTCATAAACTTACCGAGCTCAAAAGAAAAGTTCGTATTGGGAAGCTCCCTTCAAGGCAGTATCAACAATACCAAAGCATGTGCCAGACATTCCAAAGTGCTCAGCTCGCCTCTGCAATTGATGGAGTTCCTCAATTTATTGAGCGCCCAATCAATAAATATCTACATAAAGCTTGGAGTGGAAAGCAAAAATTGCTTACAGCAAGCTACACGCTGAATTTAATTGAAAAAACCTTTACCTCAGAAGCCATTGAAAAGATGTTTTCGGCGAAACGTGAGGGGTTAACCGTTGCAAATATTGAGCTAAAATCCGGCGATTTTGCCCAACTTACCTTAATTTATTCCCAATATCCAAGGGAAGGTGATCTCACTTTACATCTGCGCAATGAAACAGGTGATGATATCTATTTAATGAGTTTTTCATTTGGGCCTGAAGGGCAACTCTATGTGTGTTCACTGCAAGGGCCATCAACGGATCAAAGTGTTGAGCAAGTTCGCCTAATTACCAAACAAATGCATGGAATGAGACCAAAAAACTTATTAATGTCTGCGGTATATGCGGTCGCTGCTTATTTCAAAGTGACGTCCATCCAAGGCATTGCAAACAATAGCCACATTAAGAGCCAGCACTTAAAATCAAGTTACGATACCTTTTGGCAAGAATGCAGTGCAACATTGACCTCTGATGGTTGGTACCAGCTCCCATTGCAAGAACCTGTTCGCGATATCGAGTCAGTAAAAAGCCAGCGCCGAGCTGAGTTTCGCCGACGTGAAGCACTTCGTGATGCAATGAGCCAAGAGATTATTACCTCGCTCAGCGCGAATTCAACTCATTTGAGCTAAACTCACAAAAAAGCCAGCCGGCCTAAATAAGGTCGACTGGCTTAACTTCACATTTTATACGCTTATGCATCCTGCAAAACGACTTCCTGTCGCTCAACGTCCTGTTGAATAAAAACACTTTAATAGGTCGTTCCTGCCTATTTAGCGCTCCATCGCTTGGTTTTGATTTTTTTATACATCGTGCTGTATAAAAGCTAAACGAACTTACCCTGTCCAGCGGCATAAGAATGTATTAAATCTATTAATGAAACAACCTAGCAGAGCAAACAAAAATGGGGTTGAAAAAACAGCATTATCTTTTTCGGTAGTAACGTCATGAAATTAAAAGTGAAATAATTATCATTTCAATAAAATGAAATAATTTTAAGAAATAGCTCAACCCAATTGTAAGCTTTTACTTACACCATTTATCCTAAAATACTTACCCCTGCGGTTCGACAACAGGAACTAACTCCTCAATAAAACTCGCTAAATTTGGCGAAAGGACGCGCCGTTCTTGGCTACCAAATTTTTCTAAAATCACTTCCCCAGTCAAATTGCAAAGTGAGATCATTTCAATTTCAGAGTCTATTGTTGCGATAAATAAGGTTGGTGATAATTTTAAGCGCTTTTGTGTCACTAAATGACCAATTAAATTTTCTTGTAAGCGAATAAAATCCTCTTCATTCCAAACTTGTACCAAACTTACCGTAATATCACGAAATGTGGCTTTCATATCCCCAGCAAGCTGAGTTGTGTAAAAGTCATGGATATCACTTTGCAAACTGATATCCAAGGCAGTTGCGACTTTATTTAAATGCGCATCTTTGATTGGGAATGCCTGAGGCTCCCAATAAACCCAGTTTTCCCCTGTTCGTACAATGCAAGGGGATGGAATACCATATAAATCAGTGGATGCGGGTGGTAACCCCGTTTGTTGTTCCCACGCTGACATGTAGTTTTGAGTAAAACGCTGTAGTGCTTGAGAGAGTATTGTATTCATAATTACGTATTTTTTACGGCTAGCCTAAATTGCTAGACGTCAATATGATGGATAAATGGTATTATGACAGATGTTTGTAGGCGAATAAAATGTACACATTCTGCCTTTTAGCCTCATTGTGTTTATGAAGTATAAGGATCACTATGTCACACTACCAGAACAATCCTGCATTAGACAATTTAACGCTTGGGAAAAAAACGGCTTATCATGACCAATATGATGCTTCACTGCTGCAACCCGTCCCACGGAGCCTAAATCGTGATCCATTAGGGATTTACGCAAATGCATTGCCATTCCACGGTGCGGATATTTGGACCTTATATGAAATTTCGTGGCTAAATCAACGTGGCGTGCCTCAAGTCGCCATTGGCTCAATCAGTGTAAACGCAACAAGTGATAACCTCATTGAGTCTAAAAGTTTTAAGTTGTATCTCAACAGTTTTAATCAAACTCGCTTTGAAACTTGGGAAAATGTGCGAAGCGTTTTGCAAAATGATTTAAGCCGCTGTGCTAATGGCAAAGTTGACGTTACACTTCATAAGCTAGAGGCTTTTTCTCATCAGCCCATCCTGCCATTTAAAGGGCAGTGTATTGATGAGCAAGATATCACTATCGAACAGTATGAGTTTAACCGTGACTATCTAGCGGGTTGCACTCAAGAAGAGATTGTAGAAGAAACATTAGTCAGTCACTTGTTAAAGTCGAATTGCTTGATTACAAATCAACCTGACTGGGGCTCTGTACAAATTCATTACTCTGGCCCTAAAATCAGCCATGAAGCACTTTTACGATATTTAGTTTCATTCCGTCACCATAATGAGTTTCATGAGCAATGTGTTGAACGTATCTTTAACGATATTATGCAGTTGTGTAAACCAGAAAAACTGAGTGTCTATGCTCGATACACCCGCCGTGGGGGACTGGACATTAACCCATGGCGTAGCAATGAAAATTTTGAACCTGAACTTGGCCGCTTAGCACGCCAATAGTACGCATGTAGTTGATAAATGCTTGAAAACAGTTGAAAAGTAAATCCGTTAACGTATTTGCTGTACAATTCACCTATCAAGAACCCATGGGGTAAAGGAGTACTACTTGATTACGCATATCAGTCCATTAGGATCTATGGATCTACTCTCGCAACTTGAAGTTGACATGCTTAAACGCACCGCAAGTAGCGATTTATACCAGTTATTTAGAAACTGCTCATTAGCGGTTTTACATTCAGGAAGCCTTACTGATAGCAGTAAAGAATTACTCGAAAAAAGTAAAGACTTTGATATCAATGTATTACGCCGTGAACGTGGTGTAAAACTTGAGCTTATAGAGCCACCAGAAAAAGCGTTTGTTGATGGTAAAATTATTCGCACTTTGCAAGCAAACCTATTTGCCGTCTTACGCGATATTTTGTTCGTCCACGCGCAAATTAACCAAGCTAAAGAGCAATTCCATTTTGATACCGAAAATGGAACGCACATCACCAATATGATTTTCTCCATCCTGCGCAATGCTCGCGCATTACATATTGATGATGACCCAAGCATGATAGTCTGCTGGGGCGGTCACTCAATTAACGAAATTGAGTATCAATATGGGCGTAAAGTTGGTAATGAGCTGGGCTTGCGTGAATTAAATATCTGTACAGGTTGTGGGCCGGGTGCAATGGAAGCCCCAATGAAAGGCGCTGCGGTTGGTCACGCACAACAACAGTATAAAGATAGCCGCTTCATTGGATTAACCGAACCTTCTATCATTGCGGCTGAGCCACCTAACCCATTAGTTAACGAACTCATTATTATGCCTGACATCGAAAAACGTTTAGAAGCGTTTGTTCGTTTGGGCCATGGCATTATTATTTTCCCGGGCGGCGTTGGTACTGCTGAAGAATTGCTGTATTTACTGGGGATCTTGATGGATCCTGCCAATAAAGAGCAAGTTTTGCCACTTATTTTAACGGGTCCGAAAGAAAGTGCAGAATACTTTGAAGTATTAGATGACTTCATCCGACACACTTTAGGGGATGACGCGAGCAAGCACTACCAAATCATTATTGATGATGCTCAAGAAGTCGCCCGCGTAATGAAAAGAAGCATGCCACAAGTGAAAGAAAATCGCCGCAGCACAGGCGATGCATATAGCTTCAACTGGTCAATCAAAATTGCCCACGACTTACAGCACCCGTTTGAACCGACTCATGAAAATATGGCTTCGCTGAATCTTCATCCGGGGCAAGCGCCTGAGAAGCTGGCTTCAGATTTACGCCGTGCCTTCTCTGGTATCGTCGCAGGTAACGTGAAAGAGTTTGGTATGAAAGCGATTGAAAAACACGGTCCATTCAAAATTCACGGTGATAGCGAGCTCATGAAACGTATGGATGTGTTATTACAAGGCTTTGTTGAGCAACATCGTATGAAATTACCCGGTGGTACTGCATATGAGCCTTGCTACGAAATCGTGAAATAAATCAGTGATGGCGTATTTATGATCCATTTATTAATTATTGATGCATTAAATTTGATACGCCGTATCCACGCGGTGCAAGGAAGCCCGTGTGGAGAAACCTGTTTATCTGCAATATCTCAGTTGATTGCCCATACAGATGCCACGCACATTGTGGCAGTGTTTGACGAAGAAGGCCGCCACCAAAGCTGGCGTCATGAAAAGTTGCCTGATTACAAAGCTGGCCGGTCACCGATGCCTGAAGATTTGCATGCTGAGCTCCCCGCATTAATGGCTTTATTTACGGAAAAAGGCATCCACTGCTGGCAATCTGAAGGGGATGAAGCAGATGATTTAGCGGCTACCTTGGCAACTCGCATCGCGGGATCAGGGCATACCGTGACCATCGTTTCTACAGATAAAGGTTATTGCCAACTGCTTTCACCTAATCTGCGAATTCGCGATTATTTTCAAAAGCGCTGGTTAGATATCCCTTTTATTGAAAAAGAATTTGGTGTTTCACCAGAGCAACTTCCTGATTATTGGGGACTTGCAGGTATTAGCAGCAGTAAGGTTCCCGGCGTTGCAGGCATTGGTCCAAAAAGCGCAACAACACTATTGCAGCAATATCACTCTATCGAAAATTTGTTTGCGAATTTAGATAAACTTGAAGATAAATGGCAGAAAAAGCTAGCTAATCAGCAAGAAATTGCTCTGACTTGCCGCGATATAGCGACGTTAAAAACGGATATTGCGCTACAAGGTAATCTCAATCAGCTACGTTATATAACCAACTAATGAAAACAAAAAGGCCACTTAGTTAATGAGTGGCCTTTCTTATTGGTTTGATGAATTAATAAAATTCACGCGCCATTGGGTTTGCTGACCAAACACGCATCACATGCACGGTCACTTCTTCGCGGTCATGATAAAGCTGCTTAGCCTGAATGAGCACATTTATGCCTCGTTCCTTCAGTTGCACCTGCATCTTTTCTAAGATGTGTGAAACTTCTTCATAGCGCTTTTTCATTGGCAGTTTTAGGTTAAATATCGCCTCACGGCACCAACCCTGGGCTAACCAATCTGTCATCAATGCAGCCACTTTGGCAGGTTTTTCAACCATATCACACACTAACCATGTAATATTCTGGGATGACGGTTGAAACTTAAAGCCATCCACTCGATGATGAGTAACTTGCCCTGTATCCATCAAACTTTCTGCCATCGGGCCATTATCCACCGCGTGAACCATCATGCTGCGTTTCACAAGTTGGTAAGTCCAACCACCCGGGCATGCCCCTAAATCGACAGCTTTCATTCCGCTAGCAAGGCGTTCATCCCACTCTTCGTAAGGGATAAAGACATGAAATGCTTCTTCTAACTTCAAAGTAGAACGGCTAGGCGCATCAGACGGGAATTTTAAGCGAGGAATACCCATATAGAAATTCGAGCTATTGTTGGTGTACGAATAACCTGTGTAGCAACAACCTGGAGCGATGAAAAAAACATGGATAACTGGGCGCTTAAAGTTCTCAAGAGGAAGTAAAATTTTCTCTTTACGCAATGCATTACGTAAAGGCACCGTAAATTTACGGCAAAACTTCATCAACTCTTTTGATTCGTTGGTATCAGCCACTTCAACACGGATATCACCCGCTCTCGCCACTTGCTGGCTTAACGCGCTGACTATTGGTGTAATACGGTCTTCAGGCGGCAAGTCTTTTAATAAATCACCAACAACAATCATCTGGCGAGCAAAAATTAACTCACGAAAAGGCAACGTACGCGCGAGTGTATCCGCATCTTCTGCTTGATAGCACTCAAAAATGACATAACCACTATTTTCTTTTACGCGGGCAAAACCGTAAATTTCTTTTTGCCCGGCTTTATCTGTAATCTCTGCTGCGCACTCTTTTTCAAAGCCTGGTCGACAATAAAGTGCAATCTTATTACTCATTGCGTGACGCCGATTTCCTTAGACGCATAGCGCCAATAACAACTAACAACCAACCAATCAGGAAACAAACTCCCCCTATTGGCGTAAAATAAGAAAAGTATTTTACCTGCAATAGGGCCATACAATAAAGACTACCGCTAAAAAGAAGTATCCCAACAGAGAAAAAAACACCTGACCAATAAAACCACAGGATCACTTTACGTAATAAAATTGCCCCTAATACCATTAATGCAATAGTATGCAACATCTGATAACGCAACCCAGTTTCAATCCAGTCCATTTGATGGACACTCATAATTGACGATAACGCATGAGAACCTATCGCTCCAAAAGCGACAGTAAAAAAGCCACTAATCCCAGCGAAAATTAACATCAAACGACTATTCACAGTAACACCTTTTGTTTAAATACTTGATTACTGAATAAGCGCCACATCTTGGTCACCCGTAATAAAGCCCAATTTTTCTTGTTCACTCGCTGCTTGCGCAAGGATCCACTGGCGAAATGCAGCTATTTTGCCTAAGTCAGCCTGACTTTCTTGGCAAACTAAATAAAACGCATTTTTGCTAACTAACACCTCGCTAAAGGGACAAACTAAACGCCCTGCGTCAATTTCATTCTTTGCCATTACATTATTGGTTAATGCAACACCTTGCCCATGCACAGCAGCTTGGATAACCATCGCACTGTGACTAAAAATAGGCCCTTGCTGTACATTAACGATATTCTGTAACTCTAGTTGCTTAACATACGATTGCCAGTCTTTACGTGAAGAGTCATGGAGTAACGTATGTTTAGCCAAATCTTCTGGATTTTTTAGCTGGTTTTCCCCTGTCATTAACGAGGGGGCACAAACTGGCATCAAATATTCTGCATACAGCCTATCTGTCCTAAGACCGCTCCAGTTTCCTCTCCCATAAAAAATCGCCACATCCACATCATCGGCGAGTTTATCTTCTTCTCTATCAACAGCTTGGATACGAACATCAATTCCTGGATAAGCTTGATTAAATCCTGAAAGCCTAGGTACCAGCCATTGGATAGCAAAACTGGGTGATAAACTCACCGTTAATGCCCCTTTGGCACTTCGTGCTTGTAATTTACGCGTCGCTTCGTTTAAAGAAGAGAATATTTCTTTAATATCAAGATAATAGCTCTGACCTTCTTCCGTTAACAATAATGAACGATTGCGACGGCGAAATAGCTTCAAGCCAAGGAAATCTTCCAAAGATTTCATTTGGTGACTCACTGCGGCTTGAGTGACAAATAATTCTTCTGCTGCCTTAGTAAAACTTAAATGACGTGCAGCTGCGTCAAATACTCTCAGGGCATTCAGTGGCGGTAATCTCTTAGACATAATTACGTCGACTCGGCATCTCGTTATACATTAGTTTTTTTCATCCGAAGCATTATAATTTGTCCCTTGAGGATCTGCCAGTAAATACCTATAGTATGCGCACTTCCTAAGCCGGAACGAAAAGTTACAGAGTTTGGTTACTTTGAAACTTTTGGCTTTGTGGTTGTGATGTTGTGTTTGCAAGTTGTCTGGTTGAACCAGACTTTGTAGCTTTTGCTACTGTTTTTTCACTTCCTGTACATTTACCCTGTCTGTCCATAGTGATTTTTTATAGTGCACCGCCAACATGCGGTGCTTTTTTTTGTGTTTTTTTACTAGTATCTACTTAGTGAAAATAAGCAATTTAACTTAATAAATACATATAGCTATAGATAGTTACTAGTGTACAGAAAAAATGTTAAGTTAGATATTTAAGATAATTCCTGAAAATGATTCAATTTATATATTGAAAAAAGAACCAAGAATTAAAATTGGCCACATTGTGATACAAAACTCTAAAACATCATAAATAACTACTCTCAATATTGCTAATAAGTAATACCAAACGTAACAAAATATTTCAATGTTTAGATGGAAAAATGACGAGTTTAAATTAATCAAAAAATAGTCAATAATGTACCGATAAATGTACATATCTATAGCCAATACATGCAACTATCAGATTACACAGATAATATTGACCAAAAAGAAAGAACCCATGGATCATTTTAGTGCTACCTCATTTCGCCATGCATTCCCTGCGATAAATACCTCAACACTGTTTTTTGATAGCGCAGCAACTTCATTAAAACCGCTCGCTATGATTGAGGCTTCAAACGATTACTATCGCTTATCTGGTAGCTCGGTTTACCGTGGACAATCACCTGAGTCATTGAAATTAACTCGTGATTATGAATTAGGCCGTGTTAGAGCAGCAAAACTCATCAATGCCCCCTCTGCAAATAATATTATTTGGACACGCGGCACAACTGAGTCGATTAATTTAATCGCTCAGAGCTATTTTCGCCCCTTATTAAAGAACGGGGATGAAATTATTGTCAGTGAAATAGAACACCACTCAAATTTATTACCGTGGATGATAGTCGCTGAGCAAACTGGCGCTAAAATTATAAAATGGCCCATCGAGCAAGATGCCTCACTCAGTTTAGAGACGTTAAAATCACTGCTAAACAGCAAAACTAAAGCCATTGCTATTACGCAAATGTCGAACGTCACAGGCTTCCAGCCTGATTTAGCGGTAATTACTTCTCTTGCTCATCAAATTGGGGCGCTGGTTATCGTTGATGGTGCACAAGGTGTTGTTCATTGCCCAGTTGATGTAAGTGCAGAGGATATCGATTTTTACGCTTTTTCTGCCCACAAACTGTATGGCCCAACAGGCCTTGGTGTTTGTTATGGGAAAACAGAATTATTAAATGCGATGGCACCTTGGCATGGCGGGGGAAAAATGTTGACTGAGGTGACCTTCGATGGTTTCACGCCAGCACCAATCCCTCAATGTTTCGAAGCTGGTACCCCTAATATTGCGGGTGTGATTGCTTTTTCAGCGGTTCTTGAGTGGATCCAATCTATCGATTTAGTGCAAGCAGAAGCTTATACCTGCTCACTTATTGAGCTAACATATAGAAAACTCTCACGCATTCCAGGTTTTATTGGTTATAGTGTACCTAATTCACCTTTACTTTCATTTAATTTTGAAGGTATTCACCATAGCGACTTAGGTGTGCTCTTGACTGAACAGCACATTGCATTACGCTATGGTCAGCATTGTGCTCAACCTTTAATGGATGCCTTGAATATTAGTGGCTGCATACGCATCTCTGTGATGCCATACAATAACTTGCAAGATATTGATAAGCTTATTCATGCGGTCACATTCTCTCTTTCAATACTCAATGACTAAATTAATACTAAATATAAAAAGGAAGCCTAATGACTTCGACTAAATATGAACTTGCTCCGCACCCTTTTGGTACAGAGATTGGAATTCAGGAAATAGTTGAACAGTTCTCCACACATAAAGCATGGGAAGATAAGTACCGTTTGCTAATACAATTAGCAAGGCAGTTACCTGCATTAACGGATGATGAGAAACAACAAACTCAAGAAGTGAAAGGCTGCGAAAATCGCGTATGGATTGGCGCGCTGATTAATGATGATGAGACCTTTCACTTCTATGGCGATAGTGAAGGGCGAGTGGTAAAAGGGCTTTTTGCGATTTTATTAGCCGCTATTGAACAGAAAACTGCAAAGGAAATCACGGAGCTTGATTTTAATGAGTTACTCGAAAAAACAGGTTTACCTAGCCAGCTTAGCGAGTCACGCCAAAATGGGATCCAGTCATTAATCACGGCAATTCAAAATATTGCCAATGAAATGACACCCGCCTAATCAATGAAAGAGGCTATCTATCGCAATAGCCTCTTTACTGCTAATGACTTTTTTCCGCATCTCTTTGGGCTTTCGCCATCATCTTTTTCAACGCATGTGCCACAGCAATAAAACCAAAACTGGCCGTAACCATGGTCACAGCACCAAAACCAGACGCACAATCCATTCGCTTAGAACCATCAGCGGTGCTTTTTGCAGCGCAGACAGTGCCATCGCTTTGCGGATAAACAAGCTGCTCGGTGGAAAACACGCAATCAATCCCCAGTTTACCTTTACCATTTTTGACAACATTAAAGTCTGACTTTAGCCTCTCACGAAGCTTTGCCGCTAAAGGGTCTTGAATGGTTTTTGCCAAATCTGCCACTTGTATTTGGGTTGGATCAATTTGACCACCCGCCCCGCCCGTTGTGACTACAGGGATTTTAAAGCGCCTACAATAAGCCAGTAGCGCCGCTTTAGGCCTAACACTATCAATGGCATCAATAACGTAATCAAAGCCCGTACCGAAGTACTGAGCGACATTATCGACAGTGATGAAATCATCAATTACATTCACCACGCATTCTGGATTAATCTCCAAAATGCGTGCTTTCATCACCTCAACCTTTGGCAATCCAACCGTTGATTTAATGGCATGTAATTGGCGGTTCGTATTGGTGACGCAAATATCATCCATATCAATTAAGGTGATAGCCCCAATACCGGAACGAGCAAGCGCTTCCGCAGCCCACACTCCGACCCCACCAACCCCAACGACACAAACATGGGAACGCGCAAAAAGATGGAGGGCTTGTTGCCCATATAAACGCCCGATCCCAGCAAAACGCTGCATCCAAGCATCTGAAAGCTTAGCTTGCATAATGACAAACAACCTTAGTTAAACGCTAATTACATTGCACCAAAAAGGGGCTGGCTCTTTTTCAGCACCCAAACGCGCCCATAATGGTTATAAAAACCTGCCATTTTACCTGCATCATGGCCTGTTCCGTGGTAAATATCGAAGTGGTGACCTTTAATCGCCCCACCCACATCCAAGGCAACCATCATACGCATTTCGTATTGCCCCGTAAATTTACCATTGCTGTCTAAAACAGGGATTTCTGCTAGCAAAGCGGTTCCTGCGGGGATCAACGTTTTATCTGATGCAACGGATGCTTTTGCTATCAATGGAACTGCACTTGCGCCTCTTACAGGTACAAAAGATTGCGGTTTGAAGAAAACAAACGATGGATTTTCCTCTAATAATTGGCGAACTTCTTGCTCACTGTGGCTATTTGTCCAATCGTGGATAGCTTGCAAAGACATTTGGCTTAATGGAACCTCACCCCGGTCAACAAGTACTTTACCTATGCTTTTATAGGCATGGCCATTTTTCCCCGCATAACCAAAGAAATTCAGAGGGCTACCATCGCCAAAATCAACATAACCACTGCCTTGCACTTCCATCATAAAGTTATCAACAGCAGAATTGCTGTAAGCCAAAATAAGGTTATTGCTCAATGCCCCGTTATAAATAGCCGCTCGGCTAGGTAATCGAGTCTTTCCTTTTGCTGGCATACCATACAAAGGGTGACGGAATTCCCCCTGAGGTGAACGTCTTGCTTCAATAACTGGTGTGTAATACCCCGTAAACTGCACGTTTCCGTAGTTATCCGCACCTTCCATTTGAAATGCAGATAAATTGAAACTGGCTAACTGGGCGGGGTTTCCTCCCGCCATTAACCAATTCTCAATCGCATGATAGGTATCACGGTTATTTTGAAATAAACGTGGAGAGGCTTTTTGAATTTCAACCACTTGTTGGTTAAAGTCAGGTGTGTTTATTGGTTTACCTTGAACATTCACCAGATTAACTTTTTGTAAGTCTTCAATGAGACGACCATCTTTGTATTGTTGGCCTTTATCTGTTGGATGAGTTTGGCATCCTGCCAACAGTGAAAAAAAGACCCCTGTGATTATCCATTTATTGGCTGCCGACCATTTTGCTTCCGCCAGCTTATTAATTACCTTCATTAATCCTAAATTCATGCTCCACCACCCAAACGCATCCAACAATCCAATATGAAATGCACAATAGCAAACCCAAAATGGGAATGAAACGTGTAAACATATTTAGTTAAATTATTTTTCTCCGCCACGCCAATAAAGTTTAAAAATTAGTCATTCCGTGCGTATTTTGTTCTGTAGAGTGCGAAATGTGAAAAAAAAACACGAAAAAACTTGCATCAGATCTCATCCCGAGTATAGTGCCCGCTATCGGACGCGGGGTGGAGCAGCATGGTAGCTCGTCGGGCTCATAACCCGAAGGTCGTTGGTTCAAATCCAGCCCCCGCAACCAATACTGATTTAATCAGTAAAGCAGTAAAAAAATCAAAACGTTGTAAAGAATTCAGTCGCGGGATGGAGCAGCTTGGTAGCTCGTCGGGCTCATAACCCGAAGGTCGTTGGTTCAAATCCAGCTCCCGCAACCAATTTTTTTACTTCTTCAGTCGCGGGGTGGAGCAGCTTGGTAGCTCGTCGGGCTCATAACCCGAAGGTCGTTGGTTCAAATCCAGCCCCCGCAACCAATTTTCTCTTCTAGTACCACACTCTCTCTCAAACTTATCAATTATCTCTTTCGTTTTTTGCACATAAAAAAAGGCGACTCGCTTTTGCTTATCACCTCTTTGTCCACTATTTGCAATAACTAGTTGCGGATCGCTAACTCACCACCGTTGCGAAAATACGCTTTTATTCCTTCAAAAATAGACTCTGCCATCTGTTGTTGGAACTTAGCCGTCTTCAACTTACGCTCTTCTTCTAGGTTACTGATAAACGCAGTTTCAACTAATATTGAAGGAATTTCAGGGGCTTTGAGTACAGCAAACCCTGCTTGATCAACCTTGTTTTTATGCAACCGGTTGACTTTCCCCATACGCTTGAGTACTTCATCACCAAATTTTAAGCTATCGTTAATTGTCGCTGTCTGGACTAAATCTAGCATTGTGTGATCAAGATACACATCCCCGCTCTTGCTAACCCCACCGATTAAATCAGCCTCATTCTGTGTTTGAGCAAGGTAACGAGCCGTGTTGCTGGTTGCCCCTTTAGTCGATAATGCAAATACTGACGAGCCATGTGCTGAACGGTTAGTAAATGCATCCGCATGAATAGACACAAATAAATCAGCCTGCATTTTACGTGCTTTTGCGACACGTACCTTAAGTGGAATAAACACATCTTCATTACGCGTCATATATGCACGCATTTTGGGGTCTTTATCAATCAACGCTTTTAAGCGCCGTGCAATTTGCAAGACAACATCTTTTTCACGTGTTTTATATTTCCCTATCGCACCGGGGTCTTCCCCACCATGTCCAGGGTCAATCATAATGATAATCGGGCGATCCGTCCCAGCCTTACCTGGTTTCTTCGCTTGTACTGGCATACTTTCTTCGAGGTCGCCTTTATTGTAGTCCTCGAGTAATGCTAACAGTGGATCATCACTGGTATCTACACCTTTACCCGGATAGAAATCAAGGACTAAGCGGTGTTTAAACTCCCCAACAGGCGACATAGTAAAGAATTGCGGGGTCACTTTATTTTTCACTTCAAAAACAAGGCGTACGGTTTTAGGGTCAAATTGCCCCACCCTAACCAATTTGAGGTAAGGGTCACGCGTTTGAATTTGAGTTCCCATCTGTTTAAGGACGTTATTTAACTGTACGCCCTCAAGATCAACAACGATACGCTCCGGGTTATTTAGTACAAACTGGCGATACTTTAGCGGAACACTCGATTCAAGCGTTACTCGAGTGTAACTCGACGCTGGCCAAATACGCACAGCAATCACGCTGCTATTCGCAGAAAAACCGAATGGGCTGACGCTCAGTAACATAACTGCGGCGGCGCCTTGGATAAAACGGCGCTTAGATGGGCTGTGATCTTGCTGACTCATCAATAATTCCGAACCTAGAACTGAAAAATAAAATGATTTTAGACTATAAGCCAATTATTTGGCTAGAAATAAGCACTCTAACGAATCATGTGCTCCCTGTCATTAATAATACACATTTATATTTAAAGATATGTAACCCATAAAAATATATTTGTTATTTTTTTATTCCATCTTTTACTTGATATTTTTTGCCAAAAAGAATAAAAATACATAATTAACGAATAAAAATTCACTTAAGAGGGTTGTTATGAAAGAGCGCAGCACCGAGTTGGTTGATGAATTTCGCCATTCGGTACCTTATATAAACGCCCACCGCGGCAAAAATTTCATTATTATGCTTGGTGGTGAAGCGATTGCGCATGAAAATTTTCCAAGCATTGTCAATGACATAGGGTTATTACATAGCTTAGGGATCCGAATTATTGTGGTCTACGGCGCTCGCCCGCAGATTGAAGATATTTTAGCGGAACACAAATACGATGCGGTTTACCATAAACATACTCGTGTAACTGATTCAAATACACTTGAATATGTTAAACAGGCATCTGGCGCGTTACAACTTGATATTACTGCACGTTTATCAATGAGCTTAAGTAATACACCATTGCAAGGCGCCCACATTAATGTGGTCAGTGGTAATTTTGTCATTGCACAACCGCTTGGCGTTGATGATGGCGTTGATTACTGCCACAGTGGCAGAATCCGCCGCATAAACGAAGAAGCTATCAATAATCAGTTAGATAATGGTTCTATTGTTTTAATTGGCCCTGTTGCTGTTTCTGTAACAGGGGAGAGTTTTAATCTCACTTCAGAAGAAATTGCAACTCAGCTAGCCGTGAAAATGAAAGCGGAGAAACTCATCGGGTTCTGTTCTTCTCAAGGTGTTGTAGACAAAGATGGCAATATCTTATCTGAATTATTCCCTAATGAGGCAGAGAACCGAATCCAAGAACTTGAGTCTGAAGGAGATTACTACTCAGGAACTGTGCGTTTCTTGCGTGGTGCAGCAAAAGCCTGTCGCCGTGGAGTACGCCGTAGTCACCTTTTAAGCTACCAAGAAAACGGGGCTCTTATCCAAGAATTGTTCTCTCGTGACGGTATCGGTACGCAGATTGTAATGGAAAGTGCTGAACAAATTCGTCGTGCAAATATCAATGATATTGGGGGTATTTTAGAGTTAATTCGACCATTAGAGCAGCAAGGTATACTTGTTCGTCGTTCACGTGAACAACTCGAAATGGAAATCGATAAATTCACGATTATTGAACGAGACAATTTAGTAATAGCTTGCGCCGCCCTTTACCCATATCCTGAAGAAAAATTAGGGGAAATGGCTTGTGTGGCCGTTCATCCAGACTACCGCAGTTCTGCTCGCGGAGAGGAATTGCTTCACCGTGTTGCGGTACAAGCAAAACAATTTGGCTTAGAAAAATTATTCGTGTTGACGACACGCAGTATCCACTGGTTTCAAGAACGTGGTTTTACCCCTGCGGAAATTGAAATGCTGCCATTAAAAAAACAGGCTTTATATAACTACCAGCGTCGCTCTAAAATTTTAATATTAGATTTAAAGAGCCAATCTGATAAGTAGTATTCTCTGTTTGAATAAAATAAGTGTTGGTTAGTGTAGTGTATGCCCCCAAATTACGAATGGATACCTAATTTGGGGGCATATTATTCATTGTTAATATCGACCTAGTTAAGCAATTTGTACAATTCTTGCTTTTTCACAAAGTGGATTGGCATCTAAATGAGGCTTTATTATCGCTTCCATTTCAGCAAAAGAGCTACCATAAAAATAGAAGGCTGTTTCTGTAGGGCCATCCCACACGCCGTGAATACTTCCGATATCTTCAACCGCTTCATCTAATACATCAAAAACGTCGTTAATGTCGCCATTTTCATAAACCTCATCGGCTAGCTCGGTACCATTAAAATAAACAGCTAAACCTTCGTGTTCACCGAAATCGATACGAATATCTTCACCATGAATAAATAAACGAGATCCTTTTGGCGCTAGCATTGAGGTAAATAGTTGGATAATCATGCTAATATTCTCATCACTTGCATCGGCAACGGCCAACTCAATATCACATTCTTGTGCTTCACCATTATCGCCTAATAGTGTGCCCCCACCCGCGACATGAATATCTTTATTCAGGCTTTTCATGACTTCATCAAATGCATCTTCTAAGTCTGCACGCCTAACAGGTTCTAATCTCGCATTTAACGTAATGGTTACTGCGGTCATCTCTTGCTGGTTATCCATATCATTACCTTTAAATCATCATTATCCGCAAGTTAAGCCGTTTAATTGCCTAAACGCCCTCTTGCTATGTTTACATTAGCTGTCTCGTTAGCCCACTACGACGCTTGGTTGGTGTTTCGATTGCTCGACGCAATACCTTCGGGTTGCCATAAAGGGATAGTTCTTTTTTTGCTCGAGTGATTGCGGTATATACCAACTCTCGAGTAATAACGGGTGAATATAATTGGGGTAACACAAATGCGGTATGAGCAAATTCCGAACCTTGGGATTTATGAACTGTCATCACATAAGCCGTTTCATGTAAAGGAAGACGGTTAGGCTGCACACCTCGAATTCCTCCATCTGGAAACTGGAAATAAGCCCTCAGATTGCCCTCTTCATCAGGTAAAATGATACCAATATCGCCATTGAACAGCCCTAATGGGCTATCGTTACGGCTAATCATAATTGGCCGACCTGCATAATGTTTATTCAAATGATTATAAGGCCGATTAATAAGACCTTGCCGATGGAGTAGTTTTTCAAGTTTATCATTTAGCCCCACGACACCAAAAGGCCCTTCTCTTAGTGCAGTTAACAAACGATATTGATTGAACTTAGATAAGATGTCTTCAGGGGATTTATTGGCTTTCACCGCAAGCAAATAATCTTCATAGCAGGCTGAAGCATCGAGTAAAATTTTCACATAATCATCTGCGGTTTCTTGCACATAATTATGCACATCCGATTGCCCTTGATTTAATAACTTTTGAGCTCGAGTTGAATTACCCTCGTTAACAGCAAAAGCGAGTTGCCCAATACCTGACTCTACCGAAAAACGATAACTTTTACGTAATAAGCACAGGCTATCACGGATAGCTGGCCCTTCGGCTGAAGAATATTCACCAAGTGAATAACCTGTAATTTCTGCTAACTGTTTCGCTCTTTCAGGGCTATAACCAATATCAGCAAACTGACAAATATCCCCCAGCACTGCCCCAGCCTCTACCGAGGCAAGTTGGTCTTTATCACCAAGAAAAATCAGCTTTGCATTTTCAGGTAGCGCCTCTATCAGCTTTGCCATCATAGGCAAATCAACCATAGACGCCTCATCAACAATTAAGATGTCTAACGATAATAAATTATTGCGATTAAAACGAAACTGCTGGCTTTCAGGTTGAGCTCCAAGTAATCGATGCAACGTTTTTGCTTGGCTTGGTAAAACTTCACGTTCTTTTTCTGTCAACGGCATACTTTTCAACGCATTACCAAGCGATTCCGTTAGCCTTGCCGCCGCTTTCCCTGTTGGAGCCGCCAGTTCAATTTTTAATTGTTGTTCAGTTCGAGTTTCCAGCTTAATTAGAGCCGCCAGTATACGAGCAACTGTCGTTGTTTTCCCTGTACCTGGCCCCCCTGAAATAATGGAGACTCGGCTGGTTACAGCAACTGCGGCTGCAATTTTTTGCCAATCAATTTCGTTTGAAATAGGAAAAAGGCTATCTAACACAGCTTGAATTTGTTGATTCTGGCTATTTTTAACTGATGTGTTAGAGAAAAAATGTGCAACACATTGCTCATACTGCCACATCCGTTGAAAATACAAATAATTTTCCGAAAGCAATAACGGAGAAAGTCTATTTTCTGATGTTAAAGAAACCGCATCTGAGCTTTGCACAGCTTGATAAATCTTTTCTTCGTCGGGATGCCCCATTTTCTGCCAGAAATCATTAGCAAGCTCTTGGTGTCGCCCTGAAAATAGGTTATCAAGTGTCACGTCGGATAATGCTAAACACACATGCCCCGTCATGGTTTCTGCACTCAGTAGCGCAGCAATAACCAATAAAATAGGACTATTTTCATCAGCAATGCTGTAAGCAAATTGCACATCTAAAGGCGTAAAAATGTGCTCTTCAATCCCTCGATTAAAAAGAGATTTCATTAGCATGCCTCCTTGTCGGGTGTATCGCTAAACAAGTGGTCGAAAGCTTGAATAAACTCTTTTACAGGACGATAAAAGAAAATACCATTTTGTGAATTAACGTTATCAATCCCTCTTAAGAAGAGATAATACACACCACCGAAATACGTTTCGTAATCATAGTCTGGTAAACGTTGTTTTAAATAGCGATGTAGCGCTAAAGAATATAATTGATATTGTAAATCATAACGATGGTCGATCATGGCTTCAGCCATCGCTTCTTGAGTGTAGTATGAAGCATCTTCACCAAGGTAATTCGATTTATAATCAAGTAAATAGAATTTTCCATTCCAATAGAATGTTAAATCGATAAACCCTTTTAAAATCCCCTGAACTTTTTCAAAATTCAATGGTGGGCACCGCTTAGATAACGGGTCATATTCATGCGTTATATTATCTACGTTTTTTGCATTAATAATGGCGTCAATAGGCAGATAAAACTGCATTTCATCTAGCTGGTCTTGCGGCTGCAATGCAGATAAACAGAGCCCATCCTCAGCAAGGGGGGCTTCTACGATTGCCTTTAACCATTCCTGCAACATTGGAGCCCATTCAACATCAAACCCTGAACTTTCGAGTTTTTCTGTTAACCAGTCGAGTGCAACAGGCTCACTAAAGCTAATTTCTTCCATCAATGTATGCAAAAAAGTTCCGGGGGATGCACCTTTAGGAAATTGATGAGGGGTTAAGGTATTAGCGCTTTCATCTTCTTGTTGCTCGATATCAATACTAGCCTCAACATCCATTTTAGGTGCCAATGAATTTGCAAACTGTAATGGAGAGATAGTTTGCTCATCTTCTGAATGGCTTGCCCCATAACTCAGCCCTGAGTAGCTTGTTACTCGCCAATAATCGTCAAAATAGCGTGTTAGCTCCCTAGCCATTAAATCATCATGCATTTGTGTATCGAGAACTAGTCTTTTAGATTCAACCTGATCAATAGAAATGACATCAATAATTTCGTTACTAAGCTCACTTAACATACTATTTAGCAGCGAATAATCTCCTGCTTCTCCTTTTTGGATAACATAACCGAGTGCCGATAAATGTAAGTCAGTTTCTCCACTTTTCTTTCTATTCCCCTTTATTAACGGGGCAATACCAACACTACAATGGTAAATAGCACGAGTTAATGCCACATATAATAAACGGAGATCTTCAGCTAAACGTTCTTCATCTGCTAAAGCAACAGTTTCATCACTATCTTCTATATCTAACCTCGTGCCATAGTCATTTCGGTCATGATATAAGCCTTTAGATTGCGGTAAGAAATTACTGGCAAAAGGTAACCATACAATTTTATATTCAAGGCCTTTAGATTTGTGGATTGTACTAATTTGAACAAGGTGTTTATCACTTTCCAAGCGCATCTGCTGTGCGTCTGATTGGTGGTCAGGATGAGCTATTTGTTGCGCTAACCAGCGTGTTAGTGTGTGCTCACCTTCAAGTTGAAGTGACATTTCCTGCAATAGCTCACCGATATGCATGACGTCCATTAACCGCCTTTCACCATCAGTCGCAGATAATAATGTTTCAGCAATATGACGCTGTGACATTATCATTCTTAGCATTGGCAATACGCCTCGTTTTTGCCAGACGGTCAAATAGCGAGAGAACTCATCAACAAGACCCTCCCATGCTTTTTCATCATGGTTAAGCACATCAATATCTTCAGCTGTTAGTCCTAAAATCCCTGTCGCGAGTGCACTTCGTAATACCCGTTCTTTTTCAGGGGCCAACACCGCCTGTAATAGCCATAATAAATCCCTAGCTTCAGGTGTTGAAAATACACTTTCACGATTTGACTGAAAGACAGAAGGAATATTTAACTGATTTAAAGCATCTCGAATCAACACAGCTTCACGACGACTGCGCACCAGCACAGTAATATCTGACGCAGCCACAAAAACCTGTTTTTCATTATTTTTAAAGTAAGTTTCACCATCTAACCCACCTTGAAGATATTGTGCAATTTGCGCTGCGCACTGTTTCGCAATGGCTTGTTCATATTCAGATACGGAAACCGCTTCTGCATCTAACTGCCAAAAAGTGAGCGCTTTGACTTCATGATTTTTGTGGACCAGTTTTTTCCCTGCATTTTGTTGTGCGAAATTAACAGGCTGGAATGGTATTTGTTCAAAAATAAAAGGTGATTGGCAATGGCTAAACACGCGATTTATGGCTTCAACCATACTTTGTGATGAGCGATAGTTAGTTTCTAATGTGTAGTGAGCACTAACTTCCTTTTTCGCTTCAATATAGGTAAAAATATCTGCGCCACGAAAAGCATAGATGGCTTGTTTTGGATCGCCGATAAATAAAAGAGCCGTATTATCAACACCTTGATAAATTCGCTGAAAAATACGGTATTGCTGTGCGTCTGTATCTTGGAACTCATCAATCATCGCCACAGGAAAGCGCTGGCTAATCGCCTGTGCTAAGAACTTTCCGCCATCATGGCTAAGCGCACGATCCAAGCGAGTTAAAAGGTCATCAAAACCCATCTCCCCACGGCGGTGTTTTTCATCCGCTATCGTCTGCCTAACTTCTGAAATCGCTAATGGAATAACAATATCTTTTAAAGTTAATGATTGAGTGAGTAACGTCTCAATTTGCTGAAAAACCTCGTGCTCAGGGCCTTGGCCACTTTTTGATTTCTCATGCAATACTGTTTGAGAAAAACGAATAAGATCTTTTGGAAAGTCATAATCTTGGGTTACTTCTTCTGCCCATTGACCAATTTTTATTAGCCAACTAGGCAAAAAACGAGAACTGTAACTTCGTTTATCAACGTCAGAGTCCGCAATTAGCTTTTCGAAATCCCCTTCATTTTCTCGCCAAGATGATTTCACTGATTCAATCAGAGAAATTAAGCGTTGGTGCCGTCCCTCCAATGACTCTTGAACCTTGGGCTGATTAATAATGAGCGGCATATCCCCTTGTAGAAAAGGCCTTATTTCAGCTAAAAGCGCTTCAGGGCCATTCCATTCGGACTGCACGACTTTAGTCATTGAATAATCAAGCGGGTAAAAATGACGGCGCCAAAAATCTGCACAAGCCTGCTTTTGAATCGGAAATTCATCTTGGATCATTGTTTGCTCAAAGAGTACTCCTGATTCAAATGCATTATGCACTAGCATTCTTTGGCAAAATCCATGGATAGTATAAATGGCGGCTTCATCCATTTGCCGTTCAGCAGCCAATAGCCACTCTTCTGCAAATTTTAGTTGCTCTTCACCTGAAAGCTCACCTAGTAATTCCAGATACTCAGGTTGAGATTCAAACCCAACCCCATTTCGTAAGCAAACCAAACGCATTTCATGAATTCGCTGGCGAATTCGCCCACGCAATTCATTCGTTGCGGCTTCCGTGAATGTCACAACCAATATTTCTTCAACACTAAGCGGCCTAGGAAACGCATTTTCGCCCCCCAGACCTAATAAAAGCCGCAGATAGAGTATACCAATGGTGTATGTTTTTCCTGTCCCTGCCGAAGCTTCAATCAGTCTTTGTCCACTTAGTGGCAAAGAAAATACATTCAATAATTGGGACTCTACCTGCATTTTATTCACTCAGCATCTTCCTTTATTGGCAAAATCTTTTGTAACTCTGAAGCTGTTGGGTAAAACACCCAGCCTTTCAATTGAGCAAAACCGGACTTATCGTCAACACCTTGACCAATGACTTGCGATGTTAACGCTAGCCCTTTGCGTTTAATGACTGCATTTTCATAATATTCAATGACTTGATTTTTAGTTGCTGACCCTAAAGCTGATAACACTTTATCACGAGTATCAAAGCTAAAAATATTGCGTGAAAAGTCTGATGAATAACGTCCTAGCTCTTCGTAAAATGTCTGCGGTGGCTGGTTCATTTCAGTGATAATTGATTGTTTATACTGATTAAATTCATCAACTGGTAGTTTTTTAAGCTTATCTAAGGCCTGAATATAAAATGCTTGATAGCGCGTGTTAAGATAATCTGGTGTCTTAGCATTGCTTTGTAGTAAAAAGCCCATCCCCCACTGATCACCTAAGCCAGATTTAAATGCAAATACTGCATAACCTAGCTGCTCATTAGTCCTTAATTGATCATAGAACCAAGGCTGAATCACCTTCGCTAAGATACCTGACAACACTGCGCCATCTATACGGCTATAACCATCTGGCACAAAGATTTCAGCAAGCGCGTTATCGGTACTATTCCCTTGTTTATGGAAATCAGCTAAATAGTTTTTATCAATAACGACCACATCGCCACGCCACCATTCAGTCCCCTCACTATTTAATAGCTTTTGAGCATCCTGAATTGTTTTGATGCTTTGCGACTCATTAATGTTACCGAAAACGAGTGCTTGTAATGCCGCGCTTTTCACCAATAGCTGGCGATAATGAGTTAGGTCACTAAGTGATATTTTATCCAACTCTGCAAGGCGCTGTTCTTGTTCAAAGTAAGGGACACTATTAATACGCTGAAGAGGTTGCATTGCTAATTCATAAGCTTTCGCATTATTTGCGACAGCAATTTGTTCCTTATACCAAGATTTTGCCTGTGCTAACTCTTGCTCTGTAGGCTCAAAGCTTAAATACAGCTTAGTCATGGACAAAAAGAGCTCAGGTAAATGTTGGGTATAACCGCTGGCATTAAGCTGTAAGCCAACACCTTGAGAAACGGAAACAGACATTCCTGCAACCGATGCTTGATATTGCAGTTCATCCATTTTTAATGAAGAAATATATTGCAGTAATGCCCCTGTCACTTGGTCTTTCGCAGTTTGGTCGCCTTGTTTTGTACGCAAAGACAACGTGATACTTGCTTTTGGCTCATCTGCAAAATATTGGCTTGGCATATATAACACACGAGTATTTCCTTTTTCATAAATAAACTCAGGGTGTTTATAGACCTTTTCAGATTTAATTAATGGTAGTTTATCGGCAATGTAAGGGTTTAATGTTGGTAATTTAAAGTGCATTTTTGACTCTAAACTATCCCAATCTTTAAACTGTTTTTGCGTGATCTGATCAACTTGGTAAGGTGCTTCGACAAAATACGCTTTTTTGTTGCTTGGTTCGTCAGGGCTAATAAACCAAATTCGCGCATTTTTAGCCGTCAGCTCAGATAGACGTTGCTTAATAGCAGCAGGGTCATATTTATCCGCAATATAATCAGAATCAAGTACATGATTAACAGGGACATCTATCATTTGATCAGATAACCATTCGATGTAGTTCATATCCCTAACAACTGAACCATAACGGAAAGATAAGTTAAGCACTTTTGAAATTTCATCAAAGTAACTTTTGCTTATGCCATCATTTTTGATTAAATCAATATAAGAAAAGATAGCGGCAATAATCTGGTCACGCTCCTGCAACCCTTTATCCGTTAAAGTGACATAGATAGAAAAAGAACCATAATTTCTGTCTGCATTTGGCGATGCTGATGCACTTATCCCTTCAGCTAAACCTTGTGAAATCAGCCAGTCAGCTAATGTTCCAGGGCTACGATTTCCAAGTAAGTAACTAATATAACTATCACTTTTGCTACGAAAATCCGCCATGTTATTTTTAATGCTAAACTCAATTTGAATCGCTTTTTGCGGTTGAGCTGGCACGTAATGAATAATAATGCCTTTTTCTTTATCTGTAACCGCTTGAGTACTAATGGCTGGAACACTGGCATTAAAATTAGGAATACGACCAAATGTTTCTTGCGCTATTTTCGCGAGAGAATCAATTGATTGATCACCATAGAGAACACCATTCATCAAATTCGCTGAATAATAATGTTTATAAAAACCAACAAGCTCATCCTGTAATTTACTGTTAGGCTTATCTTTTAACGTTTCTAAGTTACCACCAGAAAAACGAGAATTAGGATGTTGCGGGTTTAGTGTTTCAGAACGCACTTGCCATATACGCATTCCATCGCGAGAACGTGCCATCGTTAGTTCCGCATTAACCGCATTACGCTCTCTATCTGCATTGATAGGATCTAATAACGGTTCTGCTAATGCATCAGCTAATCTGTCAGTCGCTTCTTTTAAGGCGCCATTCTCTACTTCAAAATAGTATGCTGTACGATGAGGTGCTGTACTTGCATTATGACTACCGCCATGTTTTTGTAAAAACTCAGAAAAGCTACTTGGCTCAGGGTATTTTTTAGAACCCATCAATACCATATGTTCTAAATAGTGAGCTAAGCCTAATTGGCTGTCTGGGTTTTCAATACTTCCTACAGGGATGGAAACGGCAGCCAATGATTTGGTTGCTTTAGCATCAGAAACCAATAAAACCGTCATATCATTATTCAGCTTTATTGCCTTATACTCGCGAGGATCGCTTTCACTCTTATTAATAGTTTCAGGCAACAATTGCCAGAGTGGTTGAGCCGCAATAGCAACAGCACTGCCACACCCTAATACTATGAATAATAAGAATAGTTGGGCGATCTTTTTGGATAAATATTGCATCCTATAATGCACTCCCGTTATTTTAAATATTTAGTCATTGGCTGTAAAAAACGCTGAGTATTCTGTATCAGCGACTGAACCATTGTACTGTTCAAGTTTCTACAAGCCCTCAACACGTAATCATCTTCCATCTCGCCTTTTTTCATCGAACTCCCTTGCAGACTTTGAATTAAGGCTGATAATGCTTTTTGTTGGCTTTCTTCTGATGAAAAGTCATATTGCTTCGTTTTTTTATCAAAACAAGCCGTTAACCAATTCCAGCCACTTTGGTTTAAAAGAATTAATGGCGTGTTTAGACCTTCACAATAACCTTTTACTAAGCTTTTTAAGTAACCTAATGCGTCATCTTGTTCAATGGATGAAAACTGCCAAATACTGTTATCACGCCCCAATGCAACACTTTCCCCTTCACCAACCTGAGCATTAAAAAAAAGATGCTCAATCCATAATTGAATACCGTCATTTGCAGTTAGGTAAGCTGGCCGATAACGTAATATGCCTGCTTCGTGCACATTCTTAAGCTGACCTGTAATTTTGATCCCATCTATTTCACAATCTATTGGGTAATCAAACTGCTGAACCTCATACTCTTTTATTTTTTCAGCGAGAGGAACAATTTCATTGAGTTGTTGTTCCCAAAAAAGCTGACCAAATTGTTTTGCAGGCAATTGCCCCGATGCTTTAAGCGCATGATAAAAAGGATCAGGGCTTTCCTCTTTGACAAGCAAATCTAAAATTTGATCATTAATTTTATAGCGTTGTAACCGCCCAAGAATAAAAGGTTCCTCTTCAGGAAGTTCAGTTTCTTCAATTGAAAAATGCACTTTCAGACGCTGCTGGAAAAATGCACGAATAGGGTGGCGATAAAAACGCAAAAGTTGCTCCAAGGAAATATGCGTAATTTCCTCTTCAGGATCTTTGAGAACTGAACAAAAAGAGTTTTCTACTCGCCCGGTTGTCTTAGCCGCTGGTAACCACTCTTTTGCAAAACTTTGATAAGGTGTTTGAGGAATATAGTTTTCTTTCGCAAAAGGTACTCGGGTATGCTGGGTGACCAGATGAGATTTTAACTGCTTAGAACTATCATCAATATTAAGTAACTCATCACCTTCCAAGCAGAAGCTTTGACAAATATAATCAAGTAATTCAGACACTAAGACAGACGGGTTACATGGTTGATTATCACGAATTGAAAGACCAATATAGCTGATATAAAGCTGCTTAGTTGCCGAATTGAGCGCCTCTAAAAAAAGGTATCGGTCATCATCTCGACGCTTTCTATCTCCTCTTGCAGGTTTCTCTGCCATCAAATCAAAACCTAGAGGTGGAATGCTTCGTGGGTAAATGCCATCATTCATGCCAAGCAAGCAAACGACCTTAAATGGAACAGAACGCATTGGCATCAATGTACAAAAGTTGACTGCTCCGGCTAAAAAGCGTTGGCTCATTTTTTCGTCATCAAAACGAACTGAAAGCTCGTCTCTGATCAAGCGCAGTGGAATAGGTTTGTCATAACCTGATCCCATAGCATTTTCGATGATTTGATGCCACTGTTCGGTTAAAAGAGCCAGAACTAGCTCTGTCTCACTATCAACTATAAAGCAGCTATCAATAAGTTGCTGACAAAGTTCTTTCCATTTATCAAGTGGTCGTTCTTGCTCTAATATTGTACGCCACTCTCTTAATGTATTAATCAATAAAGCTAATTTACCCGCTAATTGTGCAGCTAAGCCACTACATTCATCATAAGGCAAAATACCGTTCCATGGCCCATTTCGGCTATCCATCGCATAACCTAATAACATTCGGCTCAAACCAAATTGCCATGTATTTTGCCCTATAACAGGTAAAGCAAACGAGCGTACATTGTCATCATCTAATCCCCAACGGATCCCTGACTCATTCACCCAACGACGCAATAAACTTAGCTCACTTTCATCAATTCCAAAACATTGAGAAAAAGCCTTAACCTCAAGTAAGGCGAGGACTTGTTCTGTTGAAAAACGGCTTTGAGGCAAATCTAACAACATAATAAATGCTTGTAAAATTGGATGGGCTTGCAAAGCTTTTCTGTCAGAAATAGAGAATGGAATATAGCGCGTGGATGCAGCATTACCAAAAACAGATTGAATATAGGGAGCGTAGCTATCGATATCTGCTACCATAACAATCACATCCCTTGGTGTTAAGGATGGATCCTCCTCAAAAATAGCCAGCAAACGGTCTTGTAATACTTCAACTTCACGTTGTGCACTGTGGCATAAATGGAATGTTATGGAATCATCCCATTCTTGTATTAATCTTTTTCCTTGGCTCGTTTCATAGCTTGCCAATGTTGTGCCAAGCTGAGCATGGTTTTCAAGGTCTAAAATATCTTGCTGGATATTTTCTAGTAGGCTCGCTCTACTGGTATCAACATAAGCAAAAATTTCATTCGCTGTATCAATTTGAGAAATAAAATATAAATTATCTCGCCCCAGCTTTCCCCACGAAGCTAGTAACGGATTAACAATATCCTGCTCACCATCATCATTAAATAGATGAGGTACATGCTCTTCAATTTTAAAACGTGATATTTCATGTTTATCAAGATAATGGCGTAATTTTCTTTGTTGTAGCTTAGCTAAAAAAGAGGCACTTTGAATATCCCCCCAATAGTAACGACAGGGGTTTGTAAACATCAAATGGATATCTGTATGCTCTGCAATTGCACTCAAAGCTTGAAGATAAACAGGAGGAAGAGATGAAACTCCACAAATAAAAATACGCTTAGGAAGCATTTTTCCTAAAGAGGGTGTACTTTGCAATTTGCCAATAAAATTTTCGTATAAATTAGCGCGGTGCCAAGGTGATTGGTTTAATTCATTTGAGTATTCAACTAGACATAACCACAGCCTTTTTTGCCATAGTTGATTGGTACTAAGCCCTTCTATTAGCTCATTTTGTTGCCATTTTTCAATCCATTGAGGCCGATAAACTAAATATTGGTCAAAGAGGTCTGCAACTCTGCCCGCAAGCTGATGAAGTTTTCTTTTGTCTGTATCATGCTGCAAATAATGCCTTAACGGTTCAAATTCTTCCTCATCAATAACAGTGGGTAAAATCGTCATTAATTTCCATGTCATTGCTTGCTTGGTATATGCACTTTCTTTCGGAATATCTGGCAGGATGCATCTAAACATATCCCAGATAAATGTAGCTGGAAGTGGGTAGTTTATATTCGCTGCAATCCCAAATTGTTTTGCGAGTTCAATCTGTAACCACTGGGACATTCCAGGGCTTTGCACTAAAATAATTTCCTGCTCAAAAGGATGCGATAAAGGTTCATTTTTCATTAAATGAGCAATGAGCTCTTTTAACAAATCTAATTGGTTAGAATGATAGACTTGAAACATGACGCTCTCCTATTGAGCAATACCAACGGCTAAGCGAAAGCCGTTGCCTAGGAATAAGTAATGAAACCATCAACTCAGAGCAAAACTCCGCTGGGTAGCGGTGATTGCGTTCAATCTTCCCAACAGAGTATCGTAAATCTGTATCAATGAAAGGCCTTTCCGTCTTCGAAATTTCATCATTTGGTATTCTTTGGTTTTCTAATACACTATGCAATTCTCTGATAGCCATTGAACTCTTATATAATTGATTAAAATTCAACATGATATATTGTGTATAGTTTAACAAAGCAATAAGCAAGATGGCAAAAACGACCATAGCAATTATAGATTCTATTAATGCAAACCCTTGTTGATGTATTTTCACAAACAAAATCCCTTTTGTTTAACTGGGCAGTAATCTAACCAACCATTCTTACGAGGCGTAATTTTTTGTTTCAGAGCATCCCATTCAACCCATTGATATACTTTAATATCTAAGCCATCCTTGTAAGGGCTTTGACCCGATAAAATAGAAATTGAACGACTATAAGGTTTTAAGCAACTTGTCCAATTTTGTGTTGCATTCTGCTGACAAATCCATTTTTTCTTTATATTCGTTTCCCAAGATAATGTTAGCCCCCATGCCAATGCCGATTCAGCCCGATTAAACTCATTATAATATTTCGTTTCTTTGTGCCACTCATCCTGTGCACGTCTTTGGAAAAAATGGAGAGAGCTGATTAATAACAAGCCCATTGTCATTAAAACCACAGTCATCACTAAAGCAATATTACCTCTTTGGCTGTCCATTTTTACCATTATAAATTCCTAAGTTTTACAGCAATTCGATAATCAAAGGCCTGTCTAGGTAATAACTTTGTTTCAACACTCATAACAACTTCAAGTAGTTGAATATTCATAAGCCAATTAAAGGATAATTTTTTTACAGTCACCAATTTTGCATCAAACAATGACTGCCAGCGTGTTCCTCTACAATCCCTAACATTCCGGTTTGACTCTAACTTTCCATTATTTAACCGATAACCAAAAAAATCTGTCTCAGTTGTTTTTGACTTAACATCAACCCATTTTCCTGATAAATCTTGGTCATAAGCAAAAATGATACACGTGTTTCTCCCCTCACTTAATGATTTAGCACTAATCGCTATCGGCTCACCAGCACAGTCAGAATCGCTACAATAACCAATACGCCTAAAGTCCTTTTCCATATTCAGTAAGATTTGCCAGACCTCCCTATTTAACTGATATTGAAAATACGCTCTATAAGCTTCCTTAAAGATTGAAGGAATACTACTCATCACAGCAACACAAATAAGACTACTTATCGCCATCGCAACCAACATCTCTATTAACGTAAATCCCCTTTGTTTTGTCTTGTTTAAGTAACGTATTGGGATCAACATTTAGGTACTCCAGCCACACTGCGATGTGAACACGTTCTAACCCGCCCTAAAGCAGACATGTAAACAGAAATAGCATCATTTTTATTCTTTAACTGAAAACTAAATGCGCGGCTTGTCCCTTGCTTTCCATATAAGTCAACTGAGGTTCGTGTTGATTTAGCAAGCTCAATTCCCTGATATTTATCAGACGTTATTTTTCCTAGCTCTTGGTGTGTATTTGCATCTTTAATGGATATCCACCAATTAGTTTTCCCTAAACTCACTAAAAGGATTTGATGCCGATTTAAATAAATCCCTTCTTTTACATAACCATAAATAAATTCAGATAGTTGCCTCGTCGTATCAACGAGTCGTTGCCGCTCTAAGTGTTGTTGCCAGTAATACAACCCCGAAAAAGTAGTCAAAGAACAAATAAAAAGCACAACTAAAACCTCAATTAATGTGAAACCTAGCTGCTGAATTTGGCTAAACCCGTTTTTCATAAATACCTCCGTGTATGGCATATATGCAAAGGAGAATTCTGCCTGAATTCACACACGTAACGAGCCAATATTTTCTTATTTACATAGCGCTTCCCAAAAGAATGTATATGCCCTAGACACATTCAAATTGTTTTGCGAAGCGCTTCGCAAAACAATTTAAGGGAAAAAAAATGAGCTGTTTTCTTACTCAGAGAGCAACAAAATAAAATACATCGGAAGACAAGAAGAACTACAGGAGGGAAATATGTATTCAAAAATAAAACTTATAGTGGCTCTATGTCTAAAGCCACCATAGCAAAGAAAGGGGATTGTTAGCTAAACAGTAAAGGGATATTTGATAGCTTCATGGCATTGATACCCATCAAGTGTGAAGTCATCGGTAGTTACCCATGTTTCTATATCTTCTAACGTTCTAATTTCCGGATTCATTGTTAATGAAGGAGAAGAAAATGGTTCACGTTTTAATTGCACATCTCTCATCAACGGTAACTGGTTTTCATAAATATGTGCATTTACAATCTTATGATAGGCCTTACCTGCTTTATGGCCCGTGATCCGCGCCATTAAAGCAAGTAAAACAAAACATTGTACTTGATTGAAATTCAAACCGAGCGGAACATCACAGCTGCGCTGATATGATGTTAGATGCAGTGTATCGCCTAATAGTGAAAATGTATGAGTGTGCATACAAGGACGCAAGCACCCCATATCAAACTCACCTGGGTTATAGAAAGTGATGATTTCCGCGCGGTCATCAATACCATTTTTTAAGTTATTAACAACTTTCTGAAGTTGATCAAGATGAGTGCCATCTGGGCGTTGCCATGAGCGGCCTTGAACACCATAAACACGGCCCATATCATCCTCACCCTTCCGATGGGGATTATTCAGCCAAGCTTGGTTTTCATTCGCATTTGCGTTCCAAGTGTTGCAACCAATTTCACGAAATTGTGCTGCATTATCATAACCGCGCAAGTAACCGAGTAGCTCTGCAATCGCTGCTTTATAAAAGCTTTTACGAGTCGTAATCAAGGGGAATTGATTATTACCAACATCATATTCAAGATCGGCATTGATAATAGTTAAACAACGAACGCCTGTGCGTTTGTTTTCAACCCATTGCCCTTCATCAATAATACGTTGGCATAAATCTAGATACGGCTTCATAGTGGCTCTCTTTTATTCAAAAATAACTTAACTGGTATGCTTAGTACTAAATACGTTATCTTCAGCGAAATTGTTGTACTTAAAATACTAAGCTAACCACAATAACAATGCTAGCTAACTACCTTTAGGCTCTTTTTCTGGCTTATGAGCAGGAACATTTTTACCATACTTATATGCCCATACAATCATTAAAATACCAATGACTATCATAGGAATAGATAAAATTTGCCCCATACTAATACCACCAAACAACCCAAGTTGAGCATCTGGCTGCCTAAAGAACTCCACAATAATCCTAAATGCACCGTAGCCGATTAAAAACAGCCCTGAGACACTGCCCATTGGCCTTGGTTTACGGACAAATAAGTTAAGAATAAGGAATAAAACAATGCCTTCTAAAAACATTTCATACAGCTGCGATGGATGCCTTGGTAACACACCATATTGCTCTAAGATCGGCAGTAAAGAAGGGTCTTGAGCCGCCAATTGGATATCTTCGCTGCGTGAATGCGGAAACAAGAAAGCCCAAGGTGTATCAAGGGTGACACGCCCCCACAACTCGCCATTAATAAAGTTACCGATACGCCCCATTCCTAAACCAAACGGGATCAATGGAGCCACAAAGTCAGAAACTTGGAGAAAACGACGACGAGTACGATGTGCAAACCACATCATGGCGCAAATAACACCAATTAAGCCGCCATGGAAGGACATTCCACCATCCCATACTTTAAAGAGATAAAGCGGGTCATCGAGGAAAACAGGGAGATTATAGAAAAATACGTAGCCAAGGCGGCCACCGACAAAAACACCAACAAAACCAACATATAGCAGGTTTTCAACTTCATTTTTAGTCCAGCCGCTATTTGGTTTTGCTGCACGGCGTCCCGCTAACCATAACGCAAAAACAAAACCAACAAGGTACATAAAACCATACCAGTGCAGCGATACTGGCCCAATTGAGAACATAACAGGATCAATTTCCGGAAATGCTAAGTAGCTGTTACTCATCGTTCCCCACTTTTAATGATTAAGCCAACACCTTGCTGGCCATAAAATATTCAATACGCTTCAATTAGTTGAAGAGCGCGAAAGCATACAACAAAAAACACAATGACTTATACTCGAATATATTCATTTTCGACTAATTTAGCGTCAGGCTAACAGGGAAAATAAGCTAAATACCACCACGAACAAACCCACCTAGACGGTGAATTTCCATAAAGAGGCTAGCTTCCTTCCTAACACTTTCACTTGTCTCTGCGGTTAATAATTTATCTACTAAATCAGACATTAACACGGGATCAAGCTGTCGAATAAGGTATTTCATCCGAGGAACACTTCGCCCACTCATACTTAAAGAGCGGTAACCAAGGGCAATTAATATCATAGCACTGAGTGGCTGGCCTGCCATCTCACCACACACACTAACAGGAAGCCCCAAGCGCTGACACTCTTCGCTGACCTTCGCAAGAAAGCGAATAATTGCAGGGTGGAGATTATCATATAGCGCCGCGACATGTGTATTATTGCGGTCAACAGCAAGTAAATATTGTGTAAAGTCATTGGTGCCAATAGAAATAAAATCGACACGTTTTTTTATCTCTGGCAATAAAAATAGCAATGAAGGTACTTCAAGCATCACGCCCACTTGCGGCATTTTTACGGGTTGCCCAAGCAACTGACTCACCTCTTCTTTTGCTCTTTTTATTAATGAAATAGCTTCATCTATTTCATTAATACTCGTCACCATCGGCAAAAGAATCCGTAAATTTCCTGATAACGCATTAGCCCGTAACATTGCCCTTAATTGAATTAAAAAAATCTCAGGTTGATCAAGCATAATGCGGATCCCTCGCCAGCCTAGGCTTGGATTTTCCTCACTAATAGGCATATACGGAAGCTGTTTATCTGCCCCAATATCAAGGGTACGTAACACGACTGGCTTTGTTGGAAATAGCTGTAAAACTTCTTTATATAGCTGTTTTTGTTCATCTTCTGAAGGAAAACCATTATGCAGCATAAACGGCAGTTCTGTGCGGTATAGCCCAACACCATCAACACCAATATTAATTTGCTGCTCATAGCGCGGACTCAACCCTGCATTTAGGTATATCTGTACCTGCTCACCACCTATTAAGGTCGCATCTTGCTCTAAGGTTCCCTCCGCCAAACGACTAATAACGTTTTCTTCTTCAATAATCTGCTGATATTCTTGAATAATTAGATTTTCGGGCTCAATAAAAACTTCGCCACGATAACCATCTAAAATCAAATGGCGGTTATGCAGTAAAGACGGTTCAATATCCGCCCCCATAATGGCAGGAATACCCATCGCTCGGATTAAAATTGCCGAGTGCGAGTGTGTTGCGCCATCACGTACGATAACACCCGCTAGTTGCTCCATTGGCAATTCAGCAAGCACACTGGCGCTGAGTTCATCAGCCACTAAAATAAAGCGTTCAGGCCATTGTTCATTCGCCGTTAACGTATCATCAAGATGGAATAATAAGCGCTGGCCTAACGCCTTAAGATCTGCGCCTCGCTCTCTTAAATAGAGATCACGTAAACGAGAAAATTGCTCAACATAGTTTTCGATAACTGTTTTCACAGCCCATTCAGCGGCTGCGCCACCATCAATGGCAGTAAATAAATGTTTTTTAAGCTGGGGGTCACTAAGCAGGTGATTATAAAGATCAAAAATTGCCGCACTTTCTTTCGCAGAGCTCGCCATAAAGCGCTTGCTGATCCGCCGGCACTCGGCTGTTGCACTTTCTAATGCCGTGATTAAACGTTGTTTTTCGCTGTCGATATCAATGGCACTGGTTTGACTGATACTGTCAAAAGAAGGTTGCGAAGTATCTTGCCAACCATAGGCCATTGAAATTCCCTGAGAAACAGGGATGGCTTTAATTCTATTTTGCCGATATTGCCCAAAAATCCCTTTGGCTTGTGCTTGCGATAGGATCACCGCGAGCTGCATCGACAGTGTCACCATAAAAGATTCTTCTGTCTCATTAAACAATCGTTTCTCACGCTGTTGAACCACCAGCACGCCAAGTAGTTGTCGACGATAAACAATGGGGACACCAAGAAAGGCTTTAAGTTGCTCTTCTTTTAATTGAGGAAGGTATTTGTATTGAGGATGTTCACGGGCATCAGCGAGGTTTAGCATTTCAGATTGGCGCCCAACCGCACCAACAACGCCTTCGTCAAAGCCAAGGCGAATAGCAATCCCGCTAGGTTTCTTTAACCCGCGGGTTGCCATTAAGTAATAGCATTGGCGGGGATGATCGGCTAAGTAAATCGAACACACATCAGTTCGCATTGCTTTGCAGGTCTCGTCCACCAATACTTCAAGCGCATCGGTCAAACTTGTCGCCATCGCAACTTTTTCGACAATTTCACGTAAACGCATCAACATAGGCTTACTTTGCTCCGCGCCTACGGTTATTAAAAGCAGGTCGTTGTGGTAATTTTTGTTCCTGTAAAGGCATTACAATTGGAGCGAATTCCTTCATAACACGGCGATAAACTTCCCGTTTAAAAGAAACCACCTGCCTGACAGGATACCAATAACTGACCCATCGCCAGCCATCAAATTCTGGCGATTTACTGCGCTGCACGTTTATATCAGCATCATTACATTGCAGTTGGAGTAAAAACCAACGCTGTTTCTGCCCAATACAAACCGGTTTTGTATCCCAACGCACCAAACGCTTGGGTAATTTGTAACGTAACCAATTACGGGTAGATGCCAATAACCTGACATCCTTACGCTGTAGCCCAACTTCTTCGTATAACTCACGATACATCGCTTGCTCTGGTGATTCCCCCGGATTGATGCCTCCTTGAGGGAACTGCCAAGAGTGTTGACCATAGCGGCGAGCCCATAAAACCTGCCCTTGCCGATTACAAATTACGATTCCTACATTCGGGCGGTAGCCATCATCATCAATCACTCGACTACCCCAATAACCAAATTTGAAAGATGCCTAATTGTTTCACACATACCCTAACTGGTAAACCTATATCAATACAGTTTGCAGATATGTCCGAAGTCTCTACAATAGTGAGCGTCTCAACGGGGTGCCAAATTTATTTTGGCTGAGAAATAACCCGTAGAACCTGATCCGGTTAATACCGGCGTAGGGATTTGAGCCACCGCTTGCAAACCTGCATCGGTTCACTCTCAAATCCTGTGTCACTCTCTTTTAGCGCAGGAAAAAGCATGTTTAAAAACAAAATTATAGCATCGATTTTGACCCTTAGTGCACTCAGTTTAAGTCAATTGGCATGGGCAGAGAAACCAACCCTAACTGTCTATACCTATGACTCCTTTGCCGCAGAGTGGGGACCGGGTCCGCAAATTAAAAAGAATTTTGAAGCCCAGTGTGACTGCGAATTAAAAATTGTTGCCTTGGGGGATGGCGTTGCGCTGTTAAACCGTTTAAGAATGGAAGGAAAAAAAAGTAAAGCTGACGTCATTTTAGGCTTAGATAACAACCTATTAGATTCCGCCGAAAAAACAGGCCTCTTTGTCCCTGCTGAAATTGACACGGCAGCCTTAAAATTACCTATTGCATGGGATAGCTCTATTTTCATTCCTTATGATTATGGCTATTTCGCTTTCATTTATGACAAAAATAAAATCCAACAACCGCCCACAAGTATGGATGCGCTATTAAATAGCGAAAATAACTGGAAAATCATCTACCAAGACCCACGCACCAGCACGCCAGGGCTTGGCCTGATGTTATGGATTGAAAAACTATATGGTGATAAATCCGCAGATGCTTGGAAAAAAATGGCAGGAAAAACCTTAACGGTCACAAAAGGTTGGAGCGAAGCATACGGCTTATTCTTAAAAGGTGAAGGAGATTTCGTTCTGAGCTATACCTCATCGCCGGGCTACCAGATGCTCAACGACAAAAAAGATAACTACGCCGCAGCCTTGTTTGATGAAGGCCATTACATGCAAGTAGAAGTCGCTGCAAGGTTGAAAAACAGCCCACAACCTGAACTCGCTAAGCAATTTTTACAATTCGTTTTAACACCTGAATTCCAAAACACTTTACCGACTACTAACTGGATGTATCCGGTGATTGATATCCCTCTGCCAGAGGTTTATAACCAACTGCCTCTGCCAGAAAAAGCCTTACAATTTAGTTCACAAGAAGTGGCTAAAGAACGTCAAAACTGGACGCGTTTATGGCAAACCGCCGTCAGTCGTTAATTAATCTCTCTTTATTACCGGGAGCTTTTGCTTCCGGTTTATTAATTGCGATAGCGCTTCTCAGTTTTGGAGCGCTGTGGTTTTTTGCGCCTGAAATCGCCATTGATGACATCATCAGCGACAGTTACCTATGGCATGTCATTGGCTTTACCTTTTGGCAGGCATTTTTATCCGCTATTTTTTCCGTGCTTCCTGCCATTTTACTTGCAAGAGCACTTTACCGTCGTCGTTTTTGGGGGCGTACATTATTTATACGCCTCTGCGCGATGACACTTGTCTTACCCGTTTTAGTGGCTGTTTTTGGGATTTTATCGGTATACGGGCAAACAGGTTGGCTGGCAAAAACCTTCGACTGGCTCGGGGTGGAATACAGCTTTTCGCCCTACGGATTAAAAGGAATTTTACTTGCACATATTTTCTTTAATATGCCCCTCGCCACAAGAATGTTATTGCAATCCTTAGAAAATATCGCCATTGAACAGCGTCAAATGACTGCGCAATTAGGCTTTAATGAGTGGCAACAATTTAGAATTTTAGAATGGCCTTATTTGCGTAGGCAAATCCTCCCTACCGCATCACTGATCTTTATGTTGTGCTTTGCTAGCTTTGCCACCGTACTCGCTTTAGGTGGCGGCCCTGCGGCAACAACGATTGAACTCGCAATCTATCAAGCGCTTAATTATGATTTTGATCTTGGTAGAGCGACAATTTTGGCGCTCATCCAATTATTTTTCTGTCTTGGATTGATGTTTATCTGTCAAAAAATCAATAATTTATTTTCAGTTGGTTTTAGCCAGCAAACACAATGGGTAGACCCCGCAGATAACCTTTTTCGCCGTATTCGTGATTGCTTGTTAATTACTGCGGCGATGTTATTGTTGCTCCCCCCGCTGCTTGCCGTCGTTTTCGATGGTTTAAATGGGCAGCTATTATCGGTCTTACAGCAACCTGCATTATGGCAAGCCACAGGAACATCGCTGTTTATTGCGCTCTGCGCTGGTGTAGTTTGTGTCACTCTCACCTTGATGCTGCTTTGGAGTAGCCGTGAGCTGCGTTTACGCCAAGCCGTGCGACTTGGACAAGCGATTGAGTTAAGCGGCTTAATTATTTTAGCGATGCCTGGGATCGTCCTTGCAACAGGTTTTTTTATCTTTTTCAATGAAACCATTGGGCTACCTGAATCTCCCTACCCCTTGGTGATAATGACCAATGCCCTGTTGGCTATCCCTTATGCTTTAAAAGTCCTCGAAAACCCTATGAGAGACACCGCGGAGCGATATAACCCTTTATGCCAATCCTTAGCGATCACCGGGTTTAACCGCTTTAAAATTATTGAGCTCAAAGCACTACGTAAACCAATTGCCCAAGCTCTCGCATTTGCTTGTGTGATTTCAGTGGGGGATTTCGGCATCGTAGCCCTGTTTGGTAATGAAAATTTCCGCACGCTTCCCTATTATTTGTACCAGCAAATTGGGGCATATCGCACCAATGATGGCGCGGTAACTGCGATGCTGCTGCTATTACTGTGTTTTTGTTTATTTAGCCTGCTCGAACGCATTTCAGGAAAACACCATGATTAAGCTGACAAATTTAGATTACCAATATGATAACTTAACGATGTCGTTTGATTTTTCAGTAAAATCAGGGGAATGTATCGCTATCATGGGACCAAGTGGTGCGGGGAAAAGCACGTTACTGAGCTTAATTAGCGGCTTTCAATTTCCCAAAACAGGCACAATAGAACTTAATGGGCAAGATCACACCTTCACGCCACCAGCACAGCGCCCTGTTTCCATGCTATTTCAAGAAAACAATTTATTTGCGCACTTAACGATACGGCAAAATATCGGCCTCGGTTTGCAGCCAAGCCTGCGATTGAACTCGGCGCAAATGCAGGTCGTCGAGCAAATTGCGGCTCATGTCAGTTTAACTGAGTGCTTAGACCGCTTGCCAGCACAGCTTTCAGGTGGGCAACGCCAACGTGCCGCCCTTGCCCGCTGTTTGGTTCGCAATCAACCGATTTTATTGCTTGATGAGCCTTTTTCAGCCCTCGACCCTGCCCTGCGCCATGAAATGCTTATGTTGTTAAAAACGGTTTGTGCAGAAAAATCCATCACATTGTTAATGGTGTCTCATAATGTGGATGACGCCCTGCAAATTGCCCCAAGAACGTTAGTCATCTCTGATGGTGTAATTGCCTATGACGGTGATACACAAGCTTTATTACAAGGGCAAAGTGCAGCTTCTGCACTGCTTCGTGTCACCGACACCAATTAATACTGTATAAATTCACACTACTGTCGTATATTATTGGGTAACTTAGCAAACCGAGTTGCCCAATGCCCCAACTAATGCCCCCTGCACAACAAGGCTTTATCTTAAGCCGGCACTGGAAAGACACCCGCCAAGGTGTCGAGGTCACGTATTGGCTTCTCACAGACACACACCCGCAAAAAATAACCATTCCCAATCAAAAAGCAGTTGGCTTTTTATCGGCTTCAAAGCTACCAATTGTTCAGCATCTTTTAGATGAACAACCGAATGTCAGCTACCGATTACTTGAACTCTCTGACTTTCAAAGGGAAAAAGTCTACGCCATTTATTGTCACCAATATCGCCAATTACAGAATATCGAAAAAAGCTGTAAAGAATTCGGCGTTGAGCTGTTTGAAACCGATATTCGCCCTTGTGAACGCTATTTAATGGAGCGATTTATTACAGCGCCTGTGTGGTTTTCTCGTAATTCACGCGGTGAATACCAACTCAAGCCTTGTGACGGTTATCGCCCAAAAATTAAAGCGGTATCTCTTGATATCGAAACCAGCCAACATGGTGAGCTATATTCCATCGGGCTATCTGGTTGTGGTGACAACGTGGTGTTTATGTTAGGCCCAGAGCAAGGCCCTGCATTAAATTCGGCTCACCGCCTAGTGTATGCAAGTAGCCGGCCTCAATTGCTAGAGAAACTCAATGAATGGCTACAACAGTACGACCCTGATGCCATCATCGGTTGGAACTTAATCCAGTTCGACTTACAGGTTTTGCAAAAACACGCAGAACGCTATGGCATTCCGCTGTTATTTGGGCGGCAAGGGACAAAACTTGAGTGGCGGGAGCACGGCTTCAAACAAGGCGTTTTCTTCGCTTCAGCCCAAGGTCGACTTATTATCGACGGTATTGATGCACTCAAAAATGCGACATGGCATTTTGCTTCGTTTAGTTTGGAATTTGTCGCCCAAGAGCTTCTCGGGGAAGGCAAGGCGATTGATACCCCCTACGACCGAATGGACGAAATTAACCGCCGCTTTGCTCACGATAAACCCGCATTAGCACACTACAACATTCAAGACTGCGTTTTAGTCCACCGTATATTCGAAAAAACCGATCTCATGGCGTTCTTGCAAGAGCGTTCGTCGGTCACAGGCTTAGTAGTAGATAAAATGGGAGGCTCCGTTGCGGCATTTTCCCACCTTTATATTCCGCGGTTACATCGCCTTGGCTTCGTTGCACCAAATATAACTGAGCACAAGATGCAGTTAAACCCAGGTGGATTTGTGATGGATTCTCAACCGGGGCTGTATGACTCTGTGTTAGTGTTGGACTACAAAAGCCTGTACCCATCAATTATTCGTACCTTTTTAATTGACCCCGCAGGTATGATTGAAGGACTTGCTCACCCTGAACCACAACATTCTGTGCAAGGTTTTCGCCAAGCATGGTTTTCACGTACGACCCATTGTTTACCCGATATTGTTAGCCATATTTGGCAAGCGCGCGATAAAGCCAAAAAAGAACACAATGCACCGCTTTCCCAAGCCCTAAAAATTATTATGAATGCCTTTGCTGGCGTGCTTGGCGCTGAAGGCTGCCGTTTCTTTGACCCACGCTTAACGGCCTCAATTACGATGCGCGGCCATGAAATAATGCGTACAACCAAGCGATTGATTGAATCCCAAGGTTACCAAGTCATTTATGGGGATACAGACTCCACATTTGTTTGGCTACGTGAGCAACACACTGAAGAGCAAGCACAAAAAATTGGCTATGCCCTTCGTGATTACGTCAATGATTGGTGGAAACAGCATTTAAAGGATGAATGGCAGCTCGAAGGTGTGCTTGAACTTGAGTACGAAACACATTATCGCCGTTTTCTTATGCCAACCGTGCGTGGCGCTGAAATGGGCAGTAAAAAACGTTATGCGGGTTTAAGCCAAGATAAAATGATATTCAAAGGGCTAGAAACGATCCGTTCAGATTGGACGCCACTTGCACAAATTTTTCAAAAAGAGCTCTACACTCGAATTTTTCATCGTCAATCGTATCGTGAATATATTCGTGAATATATCCAAAATATTCGAGCAGGTAAATTTGATGACCGCTTGGTTTACCGTAAACGCTTACGCCGAAAACTCACTGATTACCAACGAAATGTGCCGCCACACGTTCGCGCAGCACGTGCCGCAGATGACTATAATATAAAATTACAGCGCCCGTTACAGTACCAAAATGGGGGTTGGATAAGCTATATCATCACACAGGCAGGGCCTGAACCACTCGAAATCGTAACAGCAAGGCCAGATTATGAACACTATATTTCTAAGCAAATCAAACCAATAGCCGATGCTATCTTACCTTTCTTAGAGGATGACTTCGATACCCTATTAACAGGCCAAATTACCCTGTTGTTCTAAAATTTATTATTCCACTGATGCTTTTTTAACAGGTGACGATAAGCCGCGGTTGAATTAATATAACGCCCCTTTGATATCCGCACAGCTCGACTGCACAAATAATGCGCGATAATCAGTAATACTCGTTATAATTCAATCAGCACTTTTTGCCTTATCTTCAGTGTGTTTTTCGCTAAGAAGTTAAAGCAATGACAGTGAGCCACTGCAATTTGAATTTATTAATGTGTATAATTAATCATCAGGTAATGACTATTTTTACAAAAAATCGAACTCTTCCTTGTGCAACAGATGATTAGTTGCACCAACACTGGGCGAAGACTCTGATAAAAATTGTCTAAAAAAATCTAAGAATAACTCACAAATTTATGGAATTAAGTTAAATCTATGCCATTTACTCTTGGTCAACGCTGGATCAGCGATACAGAAAGCGAACTTGGATTAGGCGCCGTTGTGGCTATCGATACCCGCATGGTAACGTTACTTTTCCCTGCTAGTGGCGAAAACCGCCTTTACTCACGCAGTGATGCGCCGATTACCCGAGTGATGTTTAATGAAGGTGATACCATCACCAGCCACGATGGCTGGCAACTTCAAGTTGAAAGCATTGAAGAAGATAAAGGATTATTAACTTACATTGGTACGCGCTTAGACACGCAAGAAACTGATGTAAGCCTCAGAGAAGTGTTTCTCGATAGCAAATTGACCTTCAATAAACCCCAAGACCGTTTATTTGCAGGCCAGATTGACCGAATGGATCGCTTTGCACTGCGTTTTCGCGCACGTAAATTTCAAAGCGAGCAAGTTAAGCACCAAGCAACTGGCCTACGTGGCATACGCGCCAGTTTAATTCCACACCAATTACACATCGCCAACGAAGTAGGCAAGCGCCACCATCCACGCGTTTTACTCGCAGATGAAGTGGGCTTAGGGAAAACTATCGAAGCAGGGATGATCATCCACCAGCAACTTATTGCTGGCCGTGCTGAGCGTGTCCTTATCATCGTTCCTGATAGCTTGCAGCATCAATGGCTAGTGGAAATGCTTCGTCGTTTTAACCTGCGTTTCTCACTGTTCGATGACAGCCGTTATAGCGAAGCACAACACGACAGCGATAACCCATTTGAAACTGAACAATTAGTCTTATGTTCACTGGATTTTGTCCGCCGCAACAAGCAGCGTTTCGACCAACTGGTTGAAGCAGGCTGGGATATGATGGTTGTCGATGAAGCTCACCATTTACAATGGAGTGAAGCCGCACCAAGCCGCGAATATCAAGTAATTGAAACATTAGCAGAAAATATTCCTTCAGTCCTTCTGTTAACCGCAACACCTGAACAGCTCGGTCAAGAAAGCCACTTCGCTCGATTGCGCCTGCTCGACCCAAGCCGTTTCCATGATTATGCGGAGTTTGTTGCTGAGCAGGATAACTACCGCCCAGTCGCCGATGCTGTTTCATTGTTATTATCAGGCGATAAACTGACCAATGATCAACAGAACTTACTCAATGATTTGATCAAAGAGCAAGATATTGAGCCATTGCTGAAAGCCGCTAATCTCGAAACGGAAGATGGCACTGCCGCTCGCCAAGAGCTAATTAACATGCTGATGGACAGACACGGCACGAGCCGCCTGTTATTCAGAAACACCCGTAATGGTGTTAAAGGCTTCCCGCGTCGTGAGCTGCATTCGTTAAAGATGCCATTACCGACCCAATACCAGACCGCAATTAAAGTGGCGGGTATTATGGGCACCAAAAAAGACACCGAAACTCGCGCCAAAGAGATGCTGTACCCGGAGCAAATTTACCAAGAGTTTGAAGGTGAAAATGCGACGTGGTGGAACTTCGACCCCCGTGTTGAATGGTTGATGGGCTTTTTAACCGCGAATCGCAATGAGAAAGTCTTGGTTATCTGCGCAAAAGCGGCGACTGCACTGCAATTAGAGCAAGTTTTACGTGAACGTGAAGCGATTCGAGCTGCTGTCTTCCACGAAGGGTTATCCCTGTTAGAGCGTGACCGCGCCGCCGCGTATTTTGCTTCTCAAGAAGAAGGCGCACAGGTATTACTGTGCTCTGAAATTGGTTCAGAAGGCCGTAACTTCCAGTTCGCAAACCAGTTAGTCATGTTTGACCTGCCGTTTAACCCTGATTTGCTAGAACAGCGTATTGGTCGTTTAGACCGTATTGGCCAAAGCCGTGACATCAGCATTCATGTGCCTTTCTTAGAAAACACCGCGCAAGCCGTGCTTATCCGTTGGTATCACGAAGGCTTAGATGCCTTTGAACACACCTGCCCGACAGGTCGCGCCATTTACGATAAATACTACCAACCGTTGCTGCAATTTATGGCTGAACCGACTGTTACTGAAGGGTTTGATGAGTTTATCAAAACGTGCCGTGACGAACATGACAGCTTAAAACTGCAATTAGAACAAGGCCGTGACCGTTTGCTGGAAATGCACTCGAACGGCGGAGATGCAGGTAACCAGCTAGCAGAAGAAATTGGTGAAGGCGATAACGACACTGAGCTGGTTAACTTCGCACTAAACTTGTTTGATATTGTTGGTATTAATCAGGAAGATAAGAGCGATAACTTAATCATCTTAACGCCATCCGACCATATGTTAGTCCCTGATTTTCCGGGTCTTCCACAAGATGGTTGCACCATCACGTTTGATAGAGAGCAAGCGCTTTCCCGTGAAGATACGCAATTTATCAGCTGGGAACACCCGATCATCCGCAATGGGTTAGATTTAGTGTTATCGAGCGATACGGGCAGCTGCGCAGTTTCTTTATTGAAAAACAAAGCATTACCTGTCGGCACATTATTAACTGAGTTAATTTATGTGGTCGAAGCGCAAGCGCCAAAAAACTTGCAAATCAGCCGTTTCTTACCCGCGACACCTGTACGTTTATTAATTGATTTAAAAGGCAATAACTTATCATCTCAAGTTGAATTTGAAAGTTTTAACCGCCAATTAAATGCGATTAACCGCCATATGGCGAGCAAACTGGTGAATGCAGTACAAAACGAAGTGCATTCCGTTCTGCGTTTGTCTGAACCGATGGTTGAAAAAGAAGCGAAATTACTGATTGAGAGCGCAAAAGATGCCGCTGATAAAGCGTTAACCTTAGAACTTTCACGTTTAGAAGCGCTAAAAGCGGTCAACCCAAATATCCGTGATGAAGAACTGGATATTATCGAGGAAGAACGCCAACAACTGATGACTAATATTGACCAAGCCACATGGCGCCTCGATGCCATCCGCTTAGTTATTGTCACGCATCAGTAAGCCATAACAATCGAACCATAGAACACTTTATGGTTCGATAATTAATTTAAAATCTACAACTCGATTTACTTAAGTAATAATTGAATTACCCTAAATAATTCGTGTTGTAGGTAGGCGGTAAATGAAGCTATCTCAGGGAGCATACACAAGTATGTAACCTGAGTAGATGAATGAAGCCAACACCCCTACAACTTGAAGTATGACGGGTAATTTTATGGAACCTTACCATCCCTCCATTGAACCTTGGCTGCATGTGCTCTACCAAGATGAACACATCATTGTGGTGAATAAGCCAAGTGGGCTACTTTCTGTGCCCGGAAAAGCCCCTGAGCACCATGACAGCATTATGAGCCGCGTTCAGCGTGATTTTCCTGCGGCAGAATCTGTTCACCGACTTGATATGGCAACTAGCGGTGTCATGGTCGTTGCGCTGCATAAAGCCGCTGAGCGTGAACTCAAACGCCAATTTAGAGAGCGTGAGCCTAAAAAAGTCTATATTGCGCGAGTTTGGGGGCAATTAGAGAAAGAAGAAGGGTTGATTGATTTACCGCTGATTTGCGATTGGCCCAATCGGCCAAAGCAAAAAGTGTGCTTTGAAACGGGTAAGTCTGCACAAACAGAATACCAAGTATTGGCGCGTGAAGAACAAGCGACTCGCGTAAAATTGTCACCGATTACAGGGCGTTCCCACCAATTACGCGTTCATATGCTTGCATTGGGTCACCCTATCCTTGGCGATCGCTTCTATGCCCACGACGAGGCCAAAGCCCTCGCACCTCGCTTGCAGTTACATGCTCAGGAGTTATATATCACCCATCCTGAATATGGCACACCAATGCATTTTACCTGCCAGCCCGATTTTTAGGTTTACTCAATCGATTGACTGCATCCCATCCCCTAAATAGTTCGCGCTACCGCAAAGCGTCGACTGAATGAATCCCTAGAAGCGTAGATAACTACGTGACTAGGGTTTGCAAACACGCCAACAGCGCTGCGGCGCGAAATATGACGGGATTAAATAGTTCGAAAGCTAGGGGCTATTGAGTGCAGCCAATGCTTTTAGTGTATATGACGCAGTTTAGCTTTAGGACTAGATTAAACCACACTATTCCCCTAAATAATTCGAGCTATAGGTAGGCAGCAAATTGAGGATATCTCAGGGAGCATGCAAAAGTATGTGACTAGGGTTCGCGAACGCAGCCAACAACGCTGCGGCGCGAAGTATGACGGGGAAAATTATTTGAAGCCAAGCTCCTTCTTAACTAAGTCATAAGCCGCTTGGATTGATTGAGCCTTCTGCTTCGCAATTTCCATCATTTCTGGCGGTAAACCTTTTGCCACTAATTTGTCTGGATGGTGTTCGCTCATTAACTTGCGATATGCTCGCTTAATCTTAGTCGGCTCATCGCTAGGAGACACGCCAAGGACTTTACAGGCATCTTCGAGTGTTGGGCCATTAGATTGCTGGTAATAGCCCCCTGATTGCTGCTGGGAGTATCCTTGACCGAATTGGCGGCCACTTTGGATCATATCCAAGAATTGCTCGAACTGAACTTTAGAAATTCCGAGCTCTTCTGCAATGATAAACAGCACTTTTCTTTCGTTTGGATGAAGGGAACCATCGGCAAAAGCGGCCTGTAATTGAATTTCCAGAAACATCTGAATCAGGTCGAATCGACCGTAACATGCCATGCGTAATTGTTTTAGAACATCACGTAAAGGAAAGTTAGGTGACTTCCCTTCTCGAAAGGCTTGTTGCGCTGCTTTTCGGGTTTCGCCGTGCAGTTGCATTCTGTCCATCAAATTTGATGCAAGCTGAATATCCGTCTCAGTTACACGGCCTTTAGACTTGGTTAAATGCCCTAAAATTTGGAAGGTGCTCGCAAAGAAAATAATTTGACGATCACGCTTATTCATCGACCCGGCAAATTTACGTTGTATTGATGCTTTATCAAAGCCGTGGCCAATAATTAACCCCGCTAACGCCCCCCAAAAACCTAATCCAGAGACGATTGCGAGTATTACGCCAATAATTTTACCCCAATAGTGCATATATCCCTCAATTCTTCAATGCTCAAAATGCAATTTTGCATTATCATACTATTCATTCTGCTCTATGCATAACTACCCGCGCGTAAAGTTTCTTACATTATACTGGCGCAAAGTGGTTGGCTAAGTTAGTCTTTGAGCGTTTGCTGGCTGTGCCAATGATGACGGAACCGCATATTTAATGATGAAAAAAAGCTATCCAACACTAGTTGCTACCCTTGTATGGGCGGCTATTTATAGTCAGCAAGCGCATGCTGACCTTGCGCAGCAGTGTATGCTGGGCGTCCCTGTTTACACAAAACCGATTGTAAAAGGTGACCCTAACAACCTGCCTATTAACATTACGGCTGAAGATGTTCGTGGTGAATACCCTAATTTTGTTGAATATGACGGCAATGTCGATATCCAACAAGGGAACCAAACGCTGACCGCTGATAAAGTTAAACTAACGCAAACTGAAACTGCGGGGCAGCCACCTGTTCGCGAAGTGACTGCAACAGGTAATGTTCACTATGATGACCCGCAAATTATCTTAAAAGGCCCTTCGGCTTGGTCTAACTTAGATAATAAAAATACCGACGTAAACGACGGTAACTACATGATGGTCGGTCGCCAAGGCCGCGGTGACGCGACGAAAATGAAAATGCGTGGCGAAAACCGCTATTCCATCATGGAAAACGGGACATTCACCACCTGCTTACCGGGTAACAATAGCTGGAGCGTTGCAGGGTCTGAAGTCATTATCGACCGTGAAGAAGAAGTCGCGGAAATTTGGCATGCGCGCTTTAAAGTCGGTGATGTTCCGATTTTCTACAGCCCCTACATGCAATTACCGATTGGTAACAAGCGTCGCTCTGGTTTCTTAATTCCAACAGGCAGCTATTCAAACAACGACGGCTTAGAGTTCTCTTTACCGTATTATTGGAATATTGCCCCGAATTACGATGCGACCATCACACCTCAGTTTATGACCCACAGAGGCGTGAAATTAAACAACGAATTCCGTTACCTTATCACGCCGGGAACCGGCACAGTTGCTTTTGATTACATCGCCCGTGACCGTGCTTATATCAAAGATAAAGATCGTGAAAAACGTGCAGCTCGTGATAGCGATGACCGTTGGTTATTCTACTGGCGCCATTCAGGCACCTACGCGGGGCACTGGAATTTTGCGTCTGACTACACCAAGGTTAGCGATCCGCAATACTTTACCGATTTTAGCTCCCAGTACGGTAGTACAACCGATGGTTACGCCACGCAAAAATTCAGCGCGGGCTATTCAGATACCAACTGGAATGCGAAAGTTACCCACAAACAATTCCAAATTTTTGCGGATAACCCGAACAAACGAGCTTACAAAGCAGAGCCACAAGTTGACTTCAATTATTATAAAAATAATTTAGGTGCTTTTGATGTGCATACCTATGCACAAGCCGCTCGCTTTACCAGCGTAGGTAAAAATAACCCTGATGCAACGCGTTTACACATTGAGCCTGAAGTGAACCTGCCATTATCAAATGGCTGGGCAAACATGAATAACAGCATCAAACTGTATGCGACCCATTACGACCAAGATATTCCAACATCAAATACGGATAGCAGCCTAGAGAAAAACGTTAGCCGTGTGCTCCCAATGTTTAAGAGTGATGCAAAAGTCGTTTTCGAGCGAGACCTTTTCCAAGGCAGTGATTATGTACAAACATTAGAGCCTCGCGTTCAATACTTGTATATTCCCTATAAAGATCAGGACAATATCAATAACTTTGACTCCTCTTTACTGCAATCAGATTACAGCGGTTTATTCCGTGAGCGTATTTACAGTGGCCTTGACCGCATCGCCTCTGCAAATCAATTCACGACCGGTTTAACGACCCGCGTTTATGATGATGCACTCGCGGAACGCTTTAATTTCTCTGTAGGGCAAATCTATTACTTTGAGCGTCCACGTGCAGGAAACTCTAACCGCCCTATCGATGATAAGAGCAACACAGGTTCTTTACTGTGGGCAACAGATTCCATGTGGCGTATTGATGAGAACTGGGGTATTCGTGGTGGGTTACAGTACGACCGCCGCCTCGGTAACGTCACAATGGGTAATGCCGTTGCAGAGTACCGTTTAGATGCTGACCGCTTAGTTCAGTTGAACTACCGCTTTGTTGACCGTGATTATATTCAAGCCACTTTCCGTCGAGATGAGGCCGAGAATGGCGGTTATACCTATACACTGCCTGAATATCAACAAGGTATTTCCCAAGTTGGTACGGTGGTGAGCTGGCCATTAAGCGAACAATGGGGCTTTGTTGGTTCCTATTATTACGATACAAAACAACAGCAATCTGCAAGCCAACTGGTTGGGTTGCAATACAATACCTGCTGTTGGGCAGTCAACCTTGGTTATGAACGTAAGATTGTTGGTTGGCAAAAAGAGAAGTTCAGCAGCGAATATGATAATAAATGGTCAGTCAATGTGGAACTTAGAGGCCTAAATAACAATCATAGTTTAGGTAGTCAGAAAATGTTAGAAGCGGGTATCATGCCTTACCAGCGTGCTTTCTGATAACAAATAGCATCGTTTATTCTGAATAACATGCGATTTACTCTGAATAATTTGAGAGACACTTACTCTAAATAATTCGAGATGCAGTTAGGCGACAAATGAGCGAGTCGCTAGGAGCATACATCAGTATGTGACTTGCGCGAGTGAGTGCAGTCAACA
>NZ_JBSICC010000019.1:0-91030 GCF_058245955.1 Providencia sp. UF-224
CCATGTGAGAGTAGGGAACTGCCAGACATTAAATTAGTGAGAAAGCCACCCAATGGGTGGCTTTTTTGCGTTTGGGGGAAACGGGAAGTGGCGCAATTACGGTGGTGTGCTTCGTTTTGTTAACCCTGCCCACTATTTTTTATGGCTGAAAGAGGAAGCGGCTCAAATGCCATAAGTTAATCAATGATCCACTTAGCAATTAACTTATTTATCTAGGGATCTTTTTATCATCATTAATCAATAATCGGCTAAGCAATTATCGGGAGTACTACGATTTTCATCATGTTAGTTCCGATCATAGCCTCTTTTCCTACCCAAAATCGCCCTTTGTCTTTTTAGCGTTGGTAAGGCCTGAAGATGAAGCGATAAAGCCTCTCGTTAGTTAATCATAAGCCAATCAGTAGTTCACTTGGCAATTAACTTATTTATCTAGGGATTTTTTTCATTGTTAATCAATAATCCGCTTGGCAATTAACAGGTGTTTTATCTCTTTTCTTATCGTATCAGTTCTCTTTATTGCGACTTTTAGCACCTCATTAGGTAAGAGTGGCTGTTAGTTACAAACACTGCTTCTTGATAGAGACACTAATTTATTAATTTTATTCGTATTGTGTTGACTGTACCTAGTTATGAAGCTGATTATCATTCTTTATAGATACTTACAAGTTATCCAACTCATCCTATCTGTCTTACCTATTTCTATTGAAGTATTTGATTTTGGTAGCTTACTTGGACTAATGGATAATTTTTGATTTGGTAGATTTAACGTTTCAATATGGAAATAGAGTTAAGAGATATAAAACATAGTTGCTAAGTTAGGATAAGCCATAGATATAAATTAGAGAAAAGGCGATTGAATTAGTTCTAATTTATATCAAAAATATATAAGTTAAATGTGCATCTATAAAATGATATGAGTAAATAAAAAATATATAAAATCAGTAGATTACATGTGAGTTATATTTGAAAAGGACTCATGGCAAGCGGCTTTGCATGAAATTATTTCAATCACTCTTGAAATACTCGACAAGGTGCGTAACATTGGTTAGATTATTTAGCATTCTAGAAGTCTAAACGTATAAAAGTATAAAAAGGGGATGAACGATGCCAATTCGTTTACCAGACGAGTTACCTGCAGTGAATTTCTTACGAGAAGAAAATGTTTTTGTCATGACAACGACAAGAGCTAGCCTTCAGGAGATCCGTCCCTTGAAAGTATTGATATTGAATTTGATGCCAAAAAAAATAGAAACTGAAAACCAGTTTTTAAGACTTCTATCAAATACGCCTCTACAGGTCGATATCCAACTCTTAAGAATCGACCAAAGAGAATCTAAAAATACACCAACAGAACATTTGAATAATTTTTATTGTGATTTTGAGGATATCAAAGAGCAAAACTTTGATGGCTTAATTGTCACTGGAGCCCCTTTGGGCTTAGTTGAATTTGATGATGTCTGTTATTGGAGCCAAATAGAAAAAGTAATTGCATGGGCTAAAGAGCATGTAACCTCAACACTTTTCGTTTGTTGGGCGGTACAGGCTGCTTTAAAAGTGCTTTATGATTTACCAAAATGGACACGTAAGGAAAAACTTTCGGGTGTTTATCAGCATGATACGTTAGAGCCACATGCATTATTAACTCGAGGATTTGATGCCTCATTTTATGCACCTCATTCACGATATGCTGATTTTCCGGAGGACCTTATCCGTGAGCATACAGACTTAGAAATATTAGCGAGTTCTGAAGAGGCTGGAGCTTATTTATTTGGCTCTAAAGATAAACGTCTCGCCTTTGTTACAGGTCACCCTGAATACGATAAAGATACACTAGCTCAAGAGTACTGGCGTGACTTTGATGCAGGACTTTCGCCAGAGATCCCATGTAATTATTTTAAAAATAATGATCCAACTAACCCGCCTTTGATCAGTTGGCGCAGTCATGGACATCTACTTTTTTCAAATTGGTTGAATTATTATGTGTACCAGATCACACCTTTCGATCTTAGCCACATGGAACCGACACTAGACTAAAAAAGAACCTTTATTTTGCTGATATTTTAATAATCATTGAAGATATGGGGTTTTACTTATTATCTTGGAATTAAATTCCGATTTAAAAATCTTTTTCAGTATAAAAGCAGCTACTCAGTGGCTGCTTTTTTTGTTTTTCAGACAAACTACTTTAACGAAAAAATGTTTAGTAATTGCTTGATTTAACGGCTATTTAACATATTTCATTTTGATAATGAAAATCAAAACTTAAAAAATTGCTTATTAAAAATATATATCTATCATGGTGTTAAGTGGTTATTTTATTAAAATGGAAATCGTTTTTGATTTATTTTTATTTTGATCTTAAGCTTAATTCATAACCCGATATGAATGAGGACTGATCAATGGAACATCAATTATTAGCATCAGATTTAATATTTACTAAAGAAATACCTCATCAAGATTATAGAGTATTACATAATGATTCTATTGAATTTATTTCTCATTTAGTTGAGGTTTTTTTACCTCGCAGAAATCAATTGCTGCAAGAAAGGTTAGAAAGACAGGCTAAGATTGATGCTGGCAAATTACCGAGTTTTATTTTGGAATCGAATTCCATAAAAAATAGCGATTGGAAAATACAAAACATCCCAGAGGACTTACGTGATCGTCGGGTTGAAATTACTGGCCCTGTTGAACGCAAGATGGTTATTAATGCTTTGAACTCTAACGTTAAAGTTTTTATGGCTGATTTTGAAGATTCTCTTTCCCCTTCTTGGGAAAAGTTAATTGATGGGCAAATCAACTTAAGTGATGCCATTAATGGGGATATTTCTTATACCAATGAAAACGGCAAAGTTTATCAACTGAAATCAGACCCTGCTGTGCTGATTGCCCGTGTTAGAGGTTTACACCTTGACGAAAAGCACGTGTTATTTGGTGGAACACCAATCCCTGGTGGGTTATTTGATTTTGCACTCTATTTTTTCAACAACTACCAAGCCTTGTTAAAAAAAGGCAGTGGCCCTTATTTCTACATTCCAAAATTAGAGTCTTGGCAGGAAGCAAAATGGTGGAGCGATGTATTTAGCACAGCCGAAGATTTTGTAGGATTACCTCGCGGAACAATTAAGGCAACTGTTTTGATTGAAACATTGCCTGCGGTATTCCAAATGGACGAGATTCTTTACCACATGCGCCACCATATTGTTGGCTTAAATTGTGGTCGTTGGGATTATATCTTTAGCTATATCAAAACATTAAAGGAGCACTCTGACCGAGTGTTACCTGACCGCCAGATTGTCACCATGACACAAGAGTTTCTAAGTGCGTATTCTCGTTTATTAATTAAGACATGCCATCATCGTGGTGCATTTGCGATGGGAGGGATGTCTGCATTTATTCCAAGTAAAGATGAAGAAGAAAATCGGACGATTTTAGCCAAGGTAAGGGCTGATAAAGAGCTAGAGGCAAAAAATGGTCATGATGGTTCATGGGTCGCACACCCAGGTTTAGCAGATGTTGTCATGGAGGTTTTCGATAAAGCACTTGGTGAGCGGGCAAATCAACTGGATGTGTCGCGCGACTTTGACTCTGAAATCACAGCTGAACAACTTTTAACACCCTGCTCTGGTGAAAGAACTGAAGCTGGAATGAGAGCAAATATCCGTGTTGCGGTGCAGTATATCGAAGCTTGGATATCCGGTAATGGTTGTGTCCCTATTTATGGGTTAATGGAGGATGCGGCAACGGCTGAAATTTCAAGAACCTCTATATGGCAATGGATAAGACACGGTAAGTCTTTATCAAACGGTGAAAAGGTGACCAAAGTCCTTTTCGAAGAAATGCTAGATGAAGAGCTTCAAGTTATTCAAAAAGAACTGGGCGATAAACGCTTTCAGAGTGGACGCTTTAGGGAGGCTGCAGACTTAATGAGACGTATCACAACCCAAGATGAGCTCATTGAGTTTTTGACTATCCCTGGATACCAATTATTAGACTAACAATAGCAAACATCACATTCGATAAACCCTACATATTCTTATAAAGGAAGTGGATCATGACGACATCGCGCTTAGAGCAAATTGCCCAATTAGAAAATGAATGGAAAAAACCACGTTGGAAAGGTATTACACGCCCATATTCGGCGGAAGAAGTCATTAAGCTACGTGGTTCAGTCAACCTTGAACATACATTAGCACGTAAAGGCGCTGAACGTTTTTGGGATCAGCTACACGGAAAATCCAAAAAGGGTTATGTTAATGCGCTCGGCGCATTAACGGGTGGGCAAGCTTTGCAGCAAGCAAAGGCAGGTATTGAAGCGATTTATTTGTCAGGCTGGCAGGTTGCTGCGGATGCTAATACCGCTTCGAGCATGTATCCGGACCAATCACTTTATCCTGTTGATTCAGTTCCTTCGGTTGTTCAGAAAATTAATAATACCTTTCGCCGAGCTGATCAAATTCAATGGGCAAATGGGATTGGGCCAGATAATAAAGAATACATTGATTTCTTTTTACCCATTGTTGCGGATGCGGAGGCAGGTTTTGGTGGCGTGCTAAACGCCTTTGAATTAATGAAAAATATGATAGAGGCAGGTGCTGCTGCGGTACACTTTGAAGATCAACTTGCGGCGGTAAAAAAATGTGGACATATGGGGGGCAAAGTTTTAGTGCCAACTCAAGAAGCTATCCAAAAATTGGTTGCTGCTCGATTAGCGGCGGATGTGTCTGGTGTGCCGACTATCTTAATTGCTCGTACGGATGCGGATGCTGCTGATCTTCTGACTTCAGATTGTGATGACTATGATGCAGACTTTGTGACGGGAGAGCGTACCTCTGAAGGCTTTTTCCGTACCCATGCTGGTATCGATCAAGCGATCAGCCGTGGTTTGGCCTATGCACCCTACGCTGACCTTGTTTGGTGTGAAACATCGAAACCTGATTTAGAAGCGGCAAGGCAGTTTGCAGATGCAATCCATGCGAAATACCCAGGCAAATTGCTGGCTTATAATTGCTCTCCGTCGTTTAACTGGAAGAAGAATTTAGATGATGCCACGATTGCTCGATTCCAAGATGAACTTGCTGCTATGGGGTATCGCTTCCAGTTTATTACATTAGCGGGTATCCACAGTATGTGGTTTAACATGTTTGACCTCGCTCACTCTTATGCACAAGGCGAGGGTATGCGCCATTATGTAGAAAAAGTTCAGGAGTGTGAATTTGCTGCGATGGATAAGGGGTATACCTTCTCTTCACATCAACAAGAAGTGGGTACGGGGTACTTTGATAAAGTAACAACAGTTATCCAAGGGGGAACTTCTTCAGTAACCGCTTTAACGGGGTCAACAGAAGAAGAACAATTCTAGTCAATATTTCCTTTATTCGGTGTCTCTGTTTATTTGATGTATCGGTTAACTTTCAGGCACGTAAGTGCCTGTTTTTTATTAAATGGGAGCAAATATGATACTGACAACTGAACAGGTCATCGCCCAGACAATCTTGCAGGGGTTTGATGCACAATATGGACGTTTCCTTGAAATAACATCTGGAGCTCAAGAGCGGTTTGAGCAAGCCGATTGGCATGCCATACAATCAGCAATGAAGCAGCGTATTCAACTTTATGACCACCATGTTGGCTTAGTGGTAGCTCAGTTGCAATTTATGGGGTTAGTACAATCATTAACTCCTGATAAATTGGCGTCAATTAAGCATGTTTATAAAACATTACTGCCTGATTATCCGCGGTTTGAAATTGCAGAAAGTTTTTTTAACTCTGTATATTGTCGATTATTTCAGCATAGAGAACTGACCCAAGATAACTTATTTATCTTCACCTCTCAGCCCATGAGGCGTTTTTCGACGTCCCCGCGGCCTCTCTCGCGAGAATATCAGGTGGAAGGCAATTTAGCGCCTTTACTATTCTCTATTTTAAGTGGGCTACCTTTAAGGTTGCCTTGGAGAGATTTAAATTTTGATATTCAATGCATTATAGAAACTCTGCAATATCGCTTTTTACATATTAATACGCAAAAATGTAGAGTACATATTGCAAATGAACTGTTTTACCGCAATAAGGCAGCTTGGTTGGTAGGCAAAATTTACATTGATGATGAAGTGTACCCTTTTTTATTGCCAATTCATCACGATGATAATCATAAAATATATATTGATACTTGTTTAACTACATTTGATGAGGCGAGCATCGTGTTTGGTTTTGCACGTTCTTATTTTATGGTATATGCCCCTTTTCCCGCCGCATTGGTGTTTTGGTTAAGAGAAATACTACCAAGTAAGTCAATTGCTGAACTTTATATGGCTATCGGGTGCCAAAAACATGGGAAAACTGAATATTATAGGGAGTATTTAGCCTATATTAACTTTGCTAGAGAACAATTTACCATTGCGCCTGGGGTTAAAGGCATGGTGATGTTAGTGTTCACTGCACCCGCTTTTGATCGTGTATTTAAAATCATTAAAGATACATTTGCCCCTCAAAAAAATGTGACAAAAGAAAGAGTTCAAGAGTGTTATCGGATTGTCAAAGAACACGACCGAGTAGGGCGAATGGCAGATACGCAAGAGTTTGAAAACTTTGTGATAAATAAAAGTGCCGTGAGTCACGAATTGATGATGGCGTTATTAAACGAGGCACCATCACAAATTGAGGATCTGGGCGATAAGATATTAATTCGCCATTTATATATGGAAAGAAAGATGGTGCCGCTGAATATCTATATGGATAACGCAAATAGCGAGCAGCTAAATAATGCATTGAATGAATACGGGTGGGCAATTAAACAGTTAGCAGCAGCAAATATTTTTCCGGGTGATATGCTTTTTAAAAACTTCGGAGTGACGCGGCATGGGCGAGTTGTATTTTATGACTATGACGAAATTTGTTATATGACAGAGGTAAATTTTCGCCATATACCAGAGGCGCTGTACCCCGAGCAGGAATTATCTGGGGAGCCTTGGTATAGCATAGGGGAGCATGATGTTTTCCCTGAAGAATTTGCGTCATTTATTTGCCAAAATTCACAGATTCGACATTATTTACAGCAACATCATGGGGATTTATTTTCAGCGGATTATTGGCAAAAACTGCAAAAACGCATTTTGGATGGTTATGTCGAAGATGTTTATGCATACCGTGAAGAATTACGTTTCTGTCACCAATTTAATGGGGTGGCGTTGTGTTAACTTATTAAATTATAAAGGTAACTTAAGTGGGTTAATGGCTCGGTTATCGCCGAGCCGCTAACGATTTTAAGCTTTTGCGCCTTGCACTGCTTCTTGAGCTAACTGTGTGATCTTTTCGTAGTTACCCGAATTTAGCGCATCTTCAGGCACTAGCCATGATCCACCAATACAAAGTACGCTATCTAGCGCCAGATATTCACGATAGTTAGCTAATGATATTCCACCCGTAGGGCAGAATTTCACTTGCGAAAATGGGCCTGCAATCGCTTTTAATGCCTTCACGCCACCATTCGCTTCTGCGGGGAAAAACTTGAATTCTTTCAAGCCATAATTCATACCAAGCATCAATTCAGATACAGTCGAAATACCTGGAATTAAAGGAATATTTCCTTGAACTGCGGCAGCTAATAGTTCGTCGGTCAATCCTGGGCTGATAGCAAATTGAGCGCCAGCTTGGGAAACTTCCGTAAGCTGTTTTGCATTAATGACTGTACCAGCTCCGACAATGGCTTCTGGAACTTCTTGGGCAATTAAACGGATTGCATCAATTGCACACTCAGTTCTTAAAGTCACCTCTAACACTTTGATACCACCTTCAACGAGGGCTTTTGCTAGAGGCACGGCTTGTTCTAGTTTTTTGACAACAATGACTGGAACCACAGGACTTTGCTTTAGAACGGTTTCAGCTGTCATTTTCCAATTCTTCATATTTTATTCCCATTCAATAAAAATAGTTTAGAAATCAATGCTACAAGCGCCTTGTTCAGCATCCGATAAGTTACGTCTCAGTGCACCAAAAAGCTCTCTTCCACAACCAATGTGCTCGGAACTTAGGTTTGGCTTATAGGACTGGCGTTGGGAGAGTTCTTTGTCATCAACAAGGAGTTGCAATTCGCCAGTTATTGCGTCCACTCTGATCATATCGCCATCTTTGACTTTTGAGAGCAGGCCACCATTATAAGCTTCAGGGGTCACGTGGATAGCTGAAGGGACTTTACCTGATGCCCCCGATAGTCGGCCATCAGTCACGAGGGCAACTTTATAGCCTTTATCCATCAGTACGCCAAGTGGCGGCATTAGTTTATGGAGTTCTGGCATACCATTAGCAGAGGGCCCTTGAAAACGCACAACAATAATACAATCACGATTTAGTTCACCGGATTCAAATTGTGCGGCAATATCATTTTGATTATCAAAAACCACAGCAGGTGCTTCAATAATTTGGTTTTTTTCAGGAACGGCTGATGTCTTCATCATTGCACGACCTAAGTTACCTGATAATAGCTTAGTTCCACCATGGTGAGAGAATGGTTTTTCTATTGGAGCAATCACTTCAGGATTAAATGAATCTTTAGAGCCTTCTCGCCATTCTAGCTGCCCATCATTTAGCCAAGGCTCTAAGGTATAACGAGAAAGACCAAAGCCTGCGACCGTATTTACATTTTCGTGTAGCAGCCCTTTTTGTAGTAGCTGATAAATGAGCAACGGGACACCGCCTGCGGCTTGGAACTGGTTAATATCTGCTTGCCCATTTGGGTAGATACGGCAAATTAACGGGACGATTGCAGATAGGTCGGAAAAATCATCCCAATTGATGATAATCCCTGCAGCTCGAGCAATAGCAACTAGGTGCATGGTGAGGTTTGTTGAACCACCAGTCGCAAGTAAGGCAACAATTCCATTCACGATGACTTTTTCATCAACCAACTGCCCGATCGGCAAGTATTGGCCTGATTGCTCAGTTAGTCGAGTAATTTGCCGTGCAGCTGCATTGGTTAAAGCATCACGCAGAGGCGTTTCTGGGGGAACAAAGGATGCGCCTGGCAAATGTAAGCCCATGACCTCCATAACCATTTGATTCGAATTGGCTGTTCCATAAAAAGTACAGGTTCCAATGCCATGGTATGAGGCTGATTCTGCTTCTAATAATTCGTTTCGGCCTACTTTTCCTTCCACATATAATTGGCGAATACGTACTTTTTCTTTATTGGGCAGCCCTGTAGACATGGGACCTGCGGGAACAAAAATGGCGGGAAGGTGGCCAAATGATAGGGCGCCAAGCATTAATCCTGGAACAATTTTATCGCAAATACCTAAATATAAAGCACCATCAAACATATTATGAGATAAACCAATCGCTGTAGACATTGCAATAACATCACGGCTGAGCATCGATAATTCCATGCCGTCTTGTCCTTGAGTCACACCATCACACATGGCGGGAACTCCAGCCGCAACTTGCCCAATAGAGCCAGCTTCGAGTAAAGCTTTTTTTAATTGCTCAGGGTATTTATCGTATGGACGATGGGCTGACAACATGTCGTTATAGGCGTTAATAATCGCAATATCAGTACGAGTCATGCTTTTTAGTATTTGTTTTTCTTCTGTTTGGCAGGCAGCAAAACCATGAGCAAGATTACCACAAGCTAAGGAAGCACGGTGAACAGTGGTACTACGTGCATATTCAATTCGGTTTAAATAGGCGGCGCGTGTTTTTGCGGATCGCAAAATAATACGTTGAGTGATCTGTGCTAAGCCACTATGGATAGCAGGTGGTGTTGTCATTTCAGAGATCTTTTTGCTCATGATAATTGCTCCAGAAGAGAGAAAAACATCATATTTTCTGCTTCGTTTCAGGGTATTCCTTGATGGACTGACTTTTTTATATTCCTATGCCCTTCTTATGTTACCGGTAACATTGTTGAATGAAATTGCCTAACTTGCAATCGTCAAAATTGAGATTCAGCATTAACTGTGATCTGAATCAAAATTACAATATGGGATCATCTGTACGGAAAAAATACAAATGACATGCTATAGTGAGGTAAATAAAGCCGTTTTTTGTAGAGTTAATATCATTCTAGGGTTATAGATTTAAAAGATGGATCATAAAAATTGCAGGCATGTTGGAATGCTAAAGTGGATTATTATTAGCGTAATTCTGTTATTTGTACCGATTACTTATGGGAAGGTAGAACTCACCGCTGGTTCATATACTATTTTAATGAATATACTCAGCCAGCAGAGCTTATTTGATAAGCAAGAAGAAAAAACAGAAGTGATCACTCGCTCTTTATTGGGAACACCGTATAACAAACATACATTAAATCATTCTCAACTCTCGGCGGAAACATTAATTATTAATTTAAAATCAATGGATTGTATGACTTTCATTGAATACACAGAGGCTTTTAAACGTTCGAAAAATTACGAACAATTTATCGCCAATTTAGCGAAAATTCGCTATACAGATCAAGATATTCAGTTTACAAACAGGCGACATTTTTTTTCTGATTGGGCTCAAAGCCCTAATCCACTTGTGTTGGATATTACAACACAAATCAGCCCCCATGCTGTATCTGTAAATAAAAAACTAAACTTCAAAAATGATACGAGTTTATTTATTTCTGGTTTGCCAATAAAAGATAGATTAATCAGCTATATACCAGTGAGTTATATCGATGATAAGCTGATCTTAAATCTAAAAACGGGTGATTATATTGGGGTTTATTCTAAGCACAGTGGGCTAGATGTATCCCATGTTGGCATTGTGATCCGTCAGAATGACACCGTTTTATTTAGGAATGCATCATCACTAAAAGGAAACTTAAAGGTTAGTGATAGTGAGTTGCGCAGTTACTTGAATGGGAAATTAGGCATCGTTGTTTTTAGAACAAATTTTGATAACGGACTAAATTAAAAATAATTTGATTTTTTACTCTGAATATTTAGCCTAAATAAAGGATAATCTGACTTAGATTAGGTTATTTGTAGCGTATTTAGCTTTGTTTTTAAAAACAAAAATAAAAAATAATATAAATTAGAATCTTATTTTTATTAGTTTCTAATTATTACTAGTAACATTTAAAGTGTAAAAGGATATTAAATTATCGATTTGATCAATAAAATATCACAATGTAATTTAATTTTATTGGATTTAAAAAAACTTTTATAAAGCAATGGATTGCTTTATAAATAATACCAAGGTCTCTTTTTTTTGTATATAAAAAATGCGTTTGCCTATCGATTTATAATGTTTTGATTGTTCATAACTATTTTAAATGTATCTAATTAATTTTATAATGATTAATACTAGCTAAATTTTATTTTCTTATTTAGGAGATGGTTATGCATATCGTTAACAAGAAAAATATTTATGCATTATTAGGAAATCATTTACGAAAAGCTAGAGTGAGCAAGGGGTTATCTGGGAATGAGCTAGGTTCAATTATTCAGTTAAGCCAGCAACAAGTGTCTCGTTATGAGTTAGGGATTAACAAATTAAGTTTAGATAAATTAATTGAAATTGTCATTTTTTTAGATATTGATATTAATGAAATTACTAAATTGATCATTAAGCAGGTTGAATATGAAAAAAAGGAGTTGATACCGAGTTAAAAACTTTTTATGAGGTTTTAATAAATTTTCATGATTAATCTGCTGTACTAAAAAGTGATTCAACCTACAGGGAACTAATTTTTCATTTATTGCGCTGCCGAATAAAAATAATGGATTATACTTACTATTATAAGTATCGTTATGATGATAAATTCTTAAGAGTGAAAAATATTTAAGTCTATTTTGCACAACTATAATTAATTGAATTAATATTTTTTCAAATGAAAACGATTAATATTTTCTTAATAAATTTTTGTGTTTTTATTTAATTATCTAAGTGGGTGTCAATAAGCGCCTATTTGTAAAAGAGCTACGGTAGTTGATGAAAAGCTTTTTTGTTTCATTTTTGAACTAAAAAACGCGTTATAGTATGAAAACTAAGCTTACTTATTTTTTCTGTAAAGGATAGGAAGGAATAGGTAAGCTTTAAAAAATGAACCTATGCTAATTTATATTACCTACAATTTTTTTGTTCAGTTCTACTGTAGAAAAGCAGCACGGTTTCTATAGTGTTATCGATAACCTTGTGTTTAAATATGCAACACACTACAGGTAGGATAAGGCTAAGTTTTGATGTTGAAACATATAGGGATATTTCTCATTTTCTTACTTGTTGGGTGTACTGCCCCTACGTCAAATAATGGTTATTACGTCGATAAGCGTTACCCTTCCCAAAATAGCAGTGAACGCATTCAGTATGTTATTTTGCACTATACTGTGTCTGATGATGATCATTCTATTAAAATATTGACGAAAGGTAAGGTCAGCTCCCATTACTTAATTCCCAGCCACCCAGATTATAAAGATAGAAAACCGATTGTATTACAACTTGTTCCTGAGGAATTAAAGGCTTGGCATGCGGGTGATAGCCGTTGGCTTTACCATACTAGCCTGAATGATTCCTCAATAGGAATTGAAATTGTGAATGCGGGTTTCCAAGGCGAGAAAAAAGGGGCTAAAGGCTGGCCTGAGTTTAATGAATCGCAAATCACCGCTTTAATTCCGCTACTAAAAGATATTATGCAGCGGTATAACATTCCTCCCGAAAATATTATCGGTCACAGTGATATTGCCCCGCTACGTAAGCAAGACCCCGGCAAGGCATTTCCATGGCAACGCCTTTCACAACAAGGTATTGGTGCTTGGCCAGATCCTAAAACCGTCAATAAGTATCTTGCAGGACGTAATGTGAATGAACCTGCAAATATACTGCGTATTCAAAAAGCACTGAAGTTTTATGGGTATTCGGGTATCCCGCTATCAGGTCAGTTGGATGTACAAACGAAAAAAACCTTACGTGCATTTCAATTACACTTCAGGCCGCGGGATATTGAGGGCTTAGCAGATGCAGAAACAGAAGCTATTGCCCTTTCATTGATTGAAAAGTATCGCGATATGTCAAAATTTAAAGTCTTTGAGCGAACAAAGCAGTTAGAACATGCCCCGGCTAACCAGCAAGGGGATTAATTTTTAAATTCCCTTTGTTTTTTATTGTATTACTAATCAAAAGTGCGGGTTTCCCCGCATTTTGTGCTTTTAGAAGCGAACTTACTGGTTTGCGCCATACTCTCGGCTAATTTCTTTCGCTGCTTTAATGACCATCGCCCCTAACTCTGTAATTCGGTCATCAGTGATACGAGATAATGGCCCAGAGATAGATATCGCGGCAAAAGCCTCTTTGTGTTCATCATAAATACAGGCACCAATACACCTTAAACCCAAGGCATGCTCTTCATCATCATAAGAAAACCCTTGCTTCTTGGCTTGTTGTAAATTTTCTTTTAATGCAGAAGGATTGGTTAAGGTAAAAGGGGTATAAGCATGTAACCCTTTACGGCTTAAAAGTGGGATGAGTTTGTCTTCAGGTAAATTAGCGATAAACGCTTTACCTGCGCCAGAAGCATGTAAAGGGAGTTTGCCTCCAATTGGTGCGGACATACGCATTAATGCATTACATTGTACTTGGTCGACAATAACGGCATCGTACTCAGTGTGGTCAAGAATTGCTAAATTGACGGTTTCACCAGACTCATCCATTAAACGACGTAATATTGGGTGAACCAATGCTAATAAATTACGACTTTCTAAGAAACTACTGCCAATAATAAAGGCATTGGAAGCAATAACCCACAAGCCTAAATCACCCGTTTGGCGTACAAAGCCATGTTGTTCTAAGGTCATTAATAGCCGGTGTGTTGTTGAGTTAGGTAAACCCGCTTGCAATGCGAGGTCTGTTAAAGCGATGCCGCCAGTGGATTCAGAAATATATTCCAACAGTGTGAGCCCACGGCTTAATGATTGGACTTGTCCTGCTGCGGTTGCACCACTTGCTGGCCCTTTTGCTTTTTTAAGTTTTTTTGTAATTGGTGCCGTTGCCATTAAGCCTCTCCTGACTGTAATGAAATTTGATTCTATTATGAACTAACTGAGCTGAAAATACTCATCGGATCAGTGAGAAAGTGATCGTTAAATAACCTGAGAAACTCTCATCATAACAGTGAATTTCAAACACAAAAGTTATGGTAGGATGTTAAGTGTAAAAATTTGACTTATTTCTCAGTGTTTCCGATCAGGAGGGCAGTGCAGTGTCCGAAAAAGTGAATCAATTAGAACAAGAATTAAAAAAACGTATATTGGTATTAGATGGTGCGATGGGGACAATGATCCAGCAGCACAAACTCACAGAAGAGCAGTTTCGTGGTGAACGTTTTGCGGATTGGCCTAGTGACCTGAAAGGCAACAATGACCTCTTAGTCCTCACACAGCCTGAAATTATTCGAGAAATACATAGTCAATATTTTGAAGCGGGCGCAGATATTGTTGAAACCAACACATTTAACTCCACCTCTATTGCGATGGCGGATTATAAAATGGAAGCGCTTTCCGCAGAAATTAATGAAGTCGCTGCACGTATTGCCCGTGAATGTGCCGATGAATGGACACGTAAAACCCCAGAAAAACCGCGTTATGTTGCTGGGGTGCTAGGGCCGACCAATCGTACCGCATCGATTTCCCCTGATGTGAACGATCCTGCATTTCGTAATATCACGTTTGATCAACTGGTTGACGCTTATCGAGAATCCACGCGATCACTCGTGAAAGGCGGGGTTGATCTGATCATGATCGAAACCATTTTCGATACGTTGAATGCTAAAGCCGCCATTTTTGCAGTAGAAACGGAACTTGAAGCGCTCAACGTTTCATTGCCTGTTATGATCTCAGGTACGATAACGGACGCTTCTGGTAGAACGTTGTCTGGGCAAACAACGGAAGCTTTTTATAACTCATTGCGCCATGCACAACCAATATCATTTGGACTGAATTGTGCATTGGGGCCTGATGAATTACGCCAATACATTGCAGAGCTATCACGCATTGCCGAATGTTATGTGAGTGCTCACCCTAATGCAGGGCTGCCAAATGCTTTTGGTGAGTATGACCTCGATGCGCAAAATATGGCGCAGCAAATCCAAGAATGGGCAAAAGCGGGTTTCTTGAATATTGTCGGTGGGTGTTGTGGGACAACGCCGCTGCATATTCGCAAAATGGCAGAGGCTGTTGAAGGGATAGCGCCGCGCCAACGACCTAATTTGCCAGTCGAATGCCGTCTTTCAGGTTTAGAGCCACTGAATATTGGGGCGAAATCGTTGTTTGTGAACGTAGGGGAAAGAACAAACGTTACAGGTTCGGCCAAATTCAAGCGATTGATTAAAGAAGAGAACTACCAAGAAGCTTTAGATGTTGCTCGCCAGCAAGTCGAAAGTGGTGCACAAGTCATTGATATTAACATGGACGAAGGCATGTTGGACTCCCATTCGGCCATGGTACGTTTTCTTAATCTGATCGCGGGGGAGCCTGATATTGCCCGTGTACCAATCATGATCGACTCCTCAAAGTGGGAGGTTATCGAAGCAGGCCTTAAGTGCATACAAGGCAAAGGTATTGTGAACTCCATTTCAATGAAAGAAGGGGTTGAGGCCTTTGTTGAACACGCCAAATTATTGCGCAAATACGGCGCTGCTGTTGTTGTCATGGCATTTGATGAGGTCGGTCAGGCTGATACTCGCGAACGGAAAATTGAAATTTGCCGCCGTGCTTACCAAATTTTGACAGAAGAGGTTGGCTTCCCTCCCGAAGACATTATTTTTGACCCCAATATTTTTGCTGTTGCGACAGGAATTGAAGAACACAATAATTATGCCGTTGATTTTATTGAGGTCTGTAAGGATATTAAAGATCAACTCCCTCATGCGATGATCTCTGGTGGTGTTTCCAACGTTTCTTTTTCGTTTAGAGGAAATGATCCTGTTCGTGAGGCGATCCACGCCGTGTTCCTGTATTACGCGATCCGTAATGGTATGGATATGGGGATCGTCAACGCGGGGCAATTAGCCATTTATGACGACCTGCCTGCACAGCTAAAAGATGCCGTCGAAGATGTAATTTTAAACCGCCGTGATGATAGCACCGAACGTTTGTTGGAACTGGCTGAAAAATATCGCGGTTCAGGTTCAGTTGAGCAACAAGTTCAACAGGCGGAATGGCGCAGTTGGGAGGTGGAAAAACGCTTAGAATATGCCCTAGTGAAAGGCATTACCGAATTTATTATTCCAGATACCGAAGAAACACGCCAACGTGCATCGAGCCCAATTGAAGTGATTGAAGGGCCATTAATGAACGGCATGAACGTGGTCGGAGACTTGTTTGGTGAAGGAAAAATGTTCTTACCACAGGTGGTGAAATCGGCTCGTGTGATGAAACAAGCGGTCGCTTATTTAGAACCGTATATTCAAGAGCTTAAACAATCAGGTAGCAGCTCAGGTAAAGTGCTGTTAGCGACAGTTAAAGGGGATGTTCACGACATCGGTAAAAACATTGTTGGTGTTGTTTTACAGTGTAATAACTATGAAATCATTGACTTAGGTGTGATGGTGCCATGCGAAACCATTTTAAAAACGGCGCGTGAGCAAAATGTCGATATTATCGGTCTGTCTGGTTTGATAACGCCATCCCTTGATGAAATGGTGCACGTAGCAAAAGAGATGGAAAGACAAGGTTTTACGCTGCCATTATTGATTGGTGGTGCGACAACTTCGAAAGCACACACAGCAGTGAAAATTGAGCCGAATTACAGTGGGCCAACGACCTATGTACAGAACGCATCACGCACTGTAGGCGTCGTCGCTGCACTGTTATCTGAAACACAAAAGGCGGATTTCGTGGCGCGTACACGTCGTGAATATGACACAGTACGTTTGCAACATGGTAGAAGACGGCCGAAAACACCCCCAGTTGCACTGGATATTGCACGCGCAAATGCGGTGAATATTGATTGGCAAGCTTATCCGCCACCTGTGCCAAAATTTCTCGGTGTTCAAGAAGTTAGCGCCTCGATAACAACATTACGTGAGTATATCGATTGGACGCCATTTTTCATGACATGGTCTTTAGCGGGTAAATATCCGCGTATTTTAGACGATGAAGTCGTGGGCACTGAAGCACGTAAGTTATTGAATGATGCTAATGAGATGTTAGATAAGCTCGAGGATGAGCGCTTACTGACACCAAAAGGTATTTTTGGCTTATTCCCAGCTAATCGTGTTGGTGATGACGTTGAAGTCTATACTGATGAAACGCGTAAGCATGTGAAAGTGCTGAGTTTGAACCTACGCCAGCAAACCTTAAAGACGGATTTTCCGAACTATTGTTTATCGGATTTTGTGGCGCCAAAAGATAGTGGTAAAGCCGATTATATTGGGGCGTTTGCTGTGACTGGTGGCCTCGAAGAGGATGCGCTGGCGGACGAGTACGAAAAACAGCATGATGACTATAATAAAATCATGGTCAAAGCGCTGGCGGATAGGCTAGCAGAAGCCTTTGCAGAATATTTGCACCAGCAAGTGCGCACCCAGTATTGGGGTTATGCAGCAGATGAAAACTTGAGTAATGAAGAGCTGATCCGCGAAAATTACCAAGGTATCCGCCCTGCACCGGGGTATCCAGCTTGCCCTGAGCACACCGAAAAAGAAAAAATTTGGCAGTTGCTAGACGTTGAAAACCAAGTGGGGATGAAGCTGACAAGCTCCTATGCGATGTGGCCAGGAGCCGCGGTATCGGGATGGTATTTTAGTCACCCAGACAGTAAATATTTTGCTGTGGCACAGCTGCAAAAAGACCAAATAGAGGACTATTCGCAGCGTAAAGGGATGTCGGTGACGGAACTGGAACGTTGGTTAGCGCCTAATTTAGGGTATGACCCCGAAGATTGATGAAACAGCGTATTGATTTTTCAGGCGTTCGGCACCATCTTATGGGTAAAGACATTAAAGGGGTCCAATGATGAGCTATGAATTTATTATTGAAAATGAACTGCCGCAATCGGTGGCATTTCCTTATCAGATCCAAAACAGTGCGGCGCCTGACACTTTTCTTATGAGCGAAGATGCGGTCAGTGCCATGATGAGTATTTTACAAATCATGGATAAACTCGATACCGATGAGTCCCTTGATGAGCACTGTTTTAACCAAATCTGGTTAAAAAGCGAGTTAACACCCGCCCGTGCAGAAGAAATTTATTTGTTTCTAGAAGAGCGTCTAGCCGTCGAGCCAGTACCTTCGCAAGAAGAAATTGCTGCATTTCATCAAGCGCAAGTAGATGAAAACAAACTACTATCGCAAGAAAGTAGCAAAGAAGGCATGATCCCTGTCCATAAGTTTTCCACTAATGATGGTTGGTTGGTCACGACCAAAGAGTGTGAGTGGATAGCAGAGGTTTTTGCTCCCGAGTTGGTGAGTGAAAACCACTTTGTGGTATCGCAAATTTCAGAATTGTGCAAAATTAGCCATCAAAAGCTGGAACATTTACTGATTGAATGGGGTAAGTTCAACTTATTCGCCAGCAAACATGGTGGTTACCGCGTTAATTAAGCCTTTAATTGTTTAATCTCGGATTTAGGTGATGGTCGTTCAGCAAGACATGAACATCACCTAAATTTTTCGCCGAAATTCCTTTCTAATCGCGTTTTTTCAGCTTGTATCCCTTATGGATTTCCTATCGGAATGTTATGTTAATGATATAACGCCAATGAATGGGTAATGGTGATGAAATTACGGTATTTATTTCTAGCAGTCTGTTTGAGTGCAGCATCTGTGGCTCAAGCCACTTCTGAAGCGCCTTCCACCAAAAATAAGCCAGCTGAAACGACGGGGCAGACTAACGATGTCGTGCTTCCAGATGATTTTAAAGCAAAATTAAAATCAGCCAAGGAAGGGGATGTTGATGCGATGGTGGATGTCGGGCTGGCCTATATGGAAGGGACCGGTTTTTTACAGGTTAATGATAAAGAGGCTTATCGTTGGTTTAAAAAGGTCTCTGATTTAGATAATACTGATGGGGATTATTACCTCGGTATGTTGTTACAAAACCAAGAGGAATATAAACAAGCGGAGCGTTGGTATCGCCGTGGTGCAGAAAAAGGTGATGCGTATTGCCAATATGCGTTGGGCTATTTTTATGAACACGGACTCGGCGTCACACAAAACTTTAAGAAAGCCAAAGTGTGGTATTCCGAAGCCGCAGAGCAAGAACATGCCAATGCACAATTTGCCATGGGGCTTTTTTACCATGACGGCCTTGGTGGGAACGTGGATTATGAAAAAGCTCGTGAATGGTATGAGCGAAGTGCTGTCAACAATATTGCCGCCGCAGTCAACAACCTTGCTGTGATGTATGAAAATGGCGAAGGTGTTGAAAAAGATGACGAAACCGCTATTTATTTATATCGCCAAGCGGCCAATATGGGCTCTGCGATTGCGCAAAATAATATGGGTGATTTTTACCATCAAGGCCATCTACTTATCGAAAAAAATGGCTACCAAGCAATGTACTGGTATAAACGAGCAGCGCAGCAAAATAATGTCGATGCGCAACTGGCTATCGCAAATGCCTATGAGTCAGGCGATGGTGTAGGGAAAGATTTAGCGGAGGCATTTGTTTGGTACGAGCGTGCTGCGCAAAATGAGTCGCTGGATGCGGGTATGAAAGTGGCTGAATTTTATGAAAAAGGGTTAGGCGGTATTGCGAAAAATCCAGCTAAAGCCATCGAACTCTATAAAGCATTAGCCAAGGATGAGGCTAATGATGCGCAAATTAAATTGGCGAAGATGTATGTTGCTGGTGAATTAAATGATGTGGATATCAAGGATATCGTCAATTGGTTGCAGCTGGCGGAAGATGATAGCCTTGACGCGAAAAACCAATTAGCGATTTTCTATTTAACAGGGACTGGCGTTGCACAGAATTCACAAAAAGCACGCCAGCTTCTAGAAAAAGTCGCGTTTAAGAAAAATAGTGATGCACAAAATAACTTAGCGGTGATGTACGCTCGCGGTGAAGGTGGGGAGAAAAATATTTTCCGCTCCGTGATGTGGTTTGAGCGAGCCGCAGAACTCGGGAATGAAACGGCAAAACGTAATTTGGCACTTTTGCAGAATAATAAAGAGGTTAAAGCCTCGATGCTGCGTTATACCGATAACATCAGTCAGTCGATGGAAAATGCGAAAAAGCGTTAAATGCTCAATGAAAAGGCGATCATGAAGATCGCCTTTTATTTTTGGGAATGGGAGGTGTGAATTATTCGAACAAATTACTGTGTAATGTCCGAACGATATCTTCCGCATCATTACCCGGAACCAGTAGGCAGATATTGTGACTGCTAGCACCGTAGCTGATCATGCGAATATTGAAAGACTCTAATGCCCCGAAAATTTGTTTTCCAAGGCCATTCACTTGCGATAACTCGTTACCGATAATTGCCACTAACGCTAAGTTCTCTTCAACTTCGACGCGGCATAACGCAGACAGCTCAGTCATCAATGCGTTGGTTAATAAGCTACCATTGGTGCCTGTCGATCCTGTCGTATCAAGTGTGAGCGCAACACTGACTTCTGAGGTGGTAATTAAGTCTACAGAAATATTGTGGCGTAATAAAATGGTAAAAATTTCAGCCAAGAAACCACGTGCATGCAGCATTTTCAGGCTGTGTAGCGTTAATAACGTTTGTTTGCGACGCAATGCTAATGCTCTGAATTGCGGTGGGTTAGTGGTTTTGTCACTAACAATGGTTCCACCGGCTTCTGGGTCTTTACTCGAGCCTACAAACACGGGAATACCGGCACGTACCGCGGGAAGCAAGGTGGCTGGGTGCAGAATTTTAGCCCCAAAAGTTGCCATTTCCGCCGCTTCATCAAAGGCGATTTCATCGATACGCTGTGCGTTTGGCACAACGCGCGGGTCAGTGCTGTAGATACCAGGAACATCTGTCCAAATATCCACTCGGGATAAATTCAGTACCTCAGCTAATAGCGCTGCCGTATAGTCACTGCCACCGCGGCCCAGTGTGGTTGTACGGCCTTTTTCATCGCGGCCAATAAAGCCTTGTGTAATCACGACTGACTCAGCTAAGCGAGGGTGTAAATGTTGCTCGGCAAGGGCTTTTAACTGATCGAGATCAGGCTCTGCACGGCCAAAGCTGTCATTGGTTCTCATCACTTTACGCACATCAAACCATTGTGAGTTGGCACTGCGCTGGCGTAAAACTTCGACAAAAAGCAGTGTCGACATTAATTCCCCATGACTGACCATTTCATCAGTCAATGCATCAGAGGTGGCGAGAGAGGCGGAATCCGCTAAATGGGCAATATTATCCAGTAAGCGATTGATCTCTTCACGAATAACGTCAGCGGTCTGTAGGTTATCAATAATCGCATATTGAATATCTTTAACCTTTTGTAGCAGCTCATTGCGTTTATCAGCGTCACAACCCTCAGCCAATTCAATCAGTAAGTTAGTAATGCCTGCGGAGGCGGAAAGAACCACAACGCGCACGTTGGGGTTGGAAAGAACAATGTTTGCACTGTTGTTCATTGCCTCAAAGTTCGCGACACTGGTGCCACCAAATTTTGCAATAACAAACTGATTGTTGTCTGACGAAGACGCTACGATATTCATGGTGTCAATCCCTTTGGTTAAACCTAAACTTTATATAGATTTATCGGGTAAATAGAAGCGCGTCAATCAAGAATCGAAGCAAATCAGTAATTCTAATGATGGGGGATTTATTATCGGTTTTCTCAATATACTCAATATACTCGTCATCCATCGAGCTGCATGGGTGTTGACTGCGTTCAGATAGCCGAATCAACGACTTTTATCGATTTATCGGTCTATCTGCACCCGTCGCCATTTTTCAATTAAATGGCATTGAAAGTGCGTATTTCAATAAAAGGGATAATTAAGTCTGGAAAAGTGCGGCAGAATTGGGGAATATCAATATAACGCAGAAAACCGATAAGTCCTGTTTCCTTGACGGGTTACAATCTATTTCTATTAAAAATTGTTTGGAGAGTGTTATCCATGAGAAGTATTAATCCAAGCCAAACGGCTGCATGGCGCGCGCTAGAGCAACATTTTGCGCAAATGAAAGATGTGCATATGCGTGATTTGTTCGAGCAAGATAAAGACCGCTTTACTAAATTTTCGGCAACGTTCGATGGTCAAATCTTAGTGGATTTCTCCAAAAACAGAATAACGCAAGAAACCTTAGACAATTTATTGGCACTGGCAAAAGAAACTGAGCTAGAAAATGCCATTAGTAGTATGTTCAACGGTGAGAAAATTAACCGTACGGAAGACCGTGCGGTGCTGCACACGGCATTACGTAATCGCGATAATACGCCTGTTTATGTGGATGGCAAAGATGTCATGCCAGACGTCAATGCGGTGCTAGAAAAAATGAAACAGTTTAGCCAACGCATTATCAGCGGTGAGTGGAAAGGCTTTACGGGTAAGGCGATTACTGATGTGGTGAATATCGGGATTGGCGGTTCTGACCTTGGCCCATTCATGGTGACTGAAGCATTACGCCCTTATAAAAACCACCTGAATATGCATTTTGTTTCTAACGTGGATGGCACTCAAATTGCAGAAACGTTGAAAAAACTGAATCCAGAAACCACATTGTTCCTGATTGCGTCCAAAACCTTCACCACGCAAGAGACCATGACCAACGCACATTCAGCCCGTGATTGGTTCTTAGCATCCGCAAAAGATGAAAGCCAAGTGGCTAAGCACTTTGTGGCGTTGTCCACCAATGGTGAAGAAGTCGCTAAGTTTGGTATTGATACCAACAATATGTTTGAGTTCTGGGATTGGGTTGGTGGTCGCTATTCATTATGGTCAGCGATTGGTTTATCCATCATTTTATCTGTTGGCTTTGATAATTTCGTTCAATTATTGAACGGCGCCCATGCAATGGATAAGCATTTCACCCAAACCCCACTGGAGAAAAACATCCCAGTATTGTTAGGGTTGATTGGCATTTGGTACAACAATTTTTTTGAATCGGAAACTGAAGCGATTCTGCCATACGATCAATACATGCACCGCTTTGCGGCATACTTCCAACAAGGCAATATGGAATCTAACGGTAAGTACATTGGTCGTGATGGAAAAGCCGTTTCTTACCAAACAGGCCCAATTATTTGGGGTGAGCCTGGGACAAACGGGCAACATGCGTTTTATCAATTAATCCACCAAGGGACAAAAATGATCCCTTGTGACTTTATTGCGCCAGCCGTCACACATAACCCGCTGGGTGATCACCACGAGAAACTGCTTTCGAACTTTTTTGCGCAAACAGAAGCGTTAGCATTTGGGAAAACGCGTGAAGTAGTGGACGCTGAATTTGCAGCACAAGGTAAATCCGTGGCGGATATGGAATATGTTGCGCCGTATAAAGTGTTTGAAGGTAACCGCCCAACTAACTCGATTTTACTCAAAGAAATCACGCCATATTCATTAGGTGCATTAATCGCGATGTATGAGCACAAAATCTTTACCCAAGGGGCGATTTTGAACATCTTCACGTTTGACCAGTGGGGCGTAGAATTAGGCAAACAGTTAGCGAGCCGCATCCTGCCTGAATTAGAAAACAGTGAAAAAGTCAGCAGCCATGACAGCTCAACCAATGGTTTGATTAACAGCTATAAAGCCTGGCGTTAATTATCCATTGAAATAACGTCGAAAATTAAGCGGGAAGTCGTGTAAGCAACTTCCCGTTTTCTTTTCATTAAAATCATAAAATTGGTTTGATATAAGCCTAATTGTTAATATGTTAATGAATTTTATTATTGTTCACAACTTGTTATTAATTGGAAAATTTTTCACTGTTTTTTTACAATTTGTGTTGAATTTGTGACTTTTTATATAAATTGTTAGCTAACTTTAACCTTGTAGCAAAACAACGTGATATCCTATTTGGCAAGAAATATAGAAATCATAACCATGTTATTCATGGTGGAATTTACGTAATGGATGAAACGCTATTTACCTCGCAGCCAATCGAATGGATTGCGCAGGATGATGAAAGAGTTCCCGCTAACACACTCGATTGGTTACTCGAACTTGGCTCCATGACAAAACGTTTTGAACAACACAGCCAGCAAGTTACCGTCATACCGTATTTAGAACGCTATGTGTCGCAAGCATTGCTAAGTGCGGAAGAAGTACAAAATTTACCAGTAAGTCACCGTTATTGGGTACGCGAAGTGGTTATGTACGGGGATGGTATTCCATGGTTGCTAGGCCGGACGGTCATTCCTGAAGAAACATTGACTGATGATGACCAACAATTGGTGGATATTGGTCGCATTCCCTTGGGACGCTATTTATTTAGTCGAGATAATCTAACGCGTGACTATATCCATATTGGTTGTTGCGCAGAACGTTGGGTTCGCCGCTCTCGATTAAGGTTGTCTGATAAGCCATTGTTGTTAACCGAAATATTTTTACCTGAATCACCTGCATATCGTTAACTGTCCAAGTTATTTCAAACTGTAGATTTTGGCAAAACGCGATACAAACATACAAAAATCCGCGATTTACCATACTGAGTAGTGTGAACACCTACCTATTTTGAAGTATGATGGAATGAGAAAAGGAGCACGACAAAGTGGAGGGAAGTATGACGCTGAGTAAATGGCATGCATACAGCCGTTTAATGCGTATTGATAGACCCATTGGTTCACTGTTGTTACTGTGGCCGACGTATTGGGCACTATGGATAGCCGCTCAAAGCACGCCAAATTTACATATTTTGATCGTGTTTACTGCGGGGGTATTCTTTATGCGTGCCGCGGGTTGCGTGATCAATGATTTTGCTGATCGCCATTTTGATGGTCATGTAGAGCGAACTAAGCATCGCCCATTACCCAGTGGTGATGTCACTGAAAAAGAAGCAAAAATTTTATTTGCTAGTCTAGTCGGTGTGTCTTTCTTGTTAGTATTAACACTGAATTCAATGACGATTTGGTTATCCATTGCGGGGCTTGCCTTAGCGTGGATTTATCCTTTTGTTAAAAGGGTCAGCCACTTACCTCAGGTTGTACTGGGTGCGGCGTTTGGTTGGTCGATACCGATGTCCTTCTCGGCAGTCGGTGAATCGCTACCGTTGGTATGTTGGGTTTTATTCATCGTGAATATCATTTGGTCTGTCATTTACGATACTCAGTATGCGATGGTTGACCGAGACGATGACTTAAAAATTGGCGTGAAATCAACGGCGATTTTATTTGGCCAGTATGACAAACTGATTATTGGATTACTGCAATTGCTGATGGTTGGCTTGCTGGTGGCCGTGGGTTTATTGGCAGGTTTAGGAATAATTTATTATCTTTCGCTGGCGCTGGTTGCGGGGTTATTTGTTTATCAGCAACAGTTGATGGTGAATCGCGAACGTGCCCCTTGCTTTAAGGCTTTCATGAATAATAACTTCGTTGGCTTGATTTTGTTTATTGGCATCATGGTGAGTTATTTTTAACGTGTGAATTGATGTTCAATGGCCCAACAAAAAAGGTAATGTTTTTCAACATTACCTTTTTGCTTTTTATTGGCTTACAAAACCGGATTAGTCTTTTTCTGGCTCTGTGGTTTGAGCTGATTCATCAGGTATTGTGACTTTTTTCTCTTCTGAAAGCTCATCGCTTTGGCTAACACTTTCAATGGTTAAACGAATTTCTGGTGACATTAACCGCGCAAGAACCGCATACAGTTTTTGGGCGTTAGTGGTGAAGATATCGTTTTCATTGTTATCGATATAGCCTTCTTCCCTAAGTGTATCAACAAGCGTTGAAAATACCGCTTTATCAAAGAACTCAGGGGCGTTAATGCCGTGCAGTACAGAAAGGCGCTGCGCAAGGATGCGGCTTTCTTTTTCCAACGTATTACGGCTGATTTCAGGGCTGGCATTAAGTAATGACAGCGTGATAGCGTAGCGTTGTAGTGTTTCACGGACTCCAGCAGCTAAGAGCTGTAATGGACGAATACGGCGCGGGTTCAGTACCACCATTTCGTCGTCTCTTAAGCAGATAAGCTTCTGATTATTCAGCTCATCAATCAGAGTATCAACCGTTTCACGTAACTGTTCGTCGTTATAACGCATAAACAGTTCAGCTTTTAAGAACGGATAGATTTGGCTGACTTGTTGGTGAATATCTTGGCGACTGATGCGCTCATGGTGCAATACAATACTGGTAATTAATGACGGCAATACCAGTAAGTGATGGATATTGTTACGGTAGTAGGTCATTAAAACGGCATTTTCACGAGGAAGAATAATAATATCCCCCATGCTGTCTTTTTCGACTTCGAATTTATCCATTTGCAAAGCATGTTCGAGCAGCTGTTCCGCGGTTTTATTTGGCGTTGTTGCATCAGCCGTGTATGGCGCATTGCGCAATAATTGCAGATAGCATTCCACTTGCTCAATGAGCTGCTCACGGGTTAATGAACGCTGACGTGAAGCTAGCAAAGCGGTGGCACACAAGTTGATGGCATTAGCAGCAGCAGCGTTATTGATATTCACCATGATGTTATCTGCTAACGAGCTGACCGTTGGGTTTAACCAAGACGGACGTTGTGGCTCAATGGGGTCAATCGAATCACGCCAATCAGGTACACGCTGATTAAGATAATGAGAAAGAGAAATTGGCTGACCAAAGTTCACATACCCTTGACCTAAGTTACGCAGTTTGCGCAAGCCGCGGATCATTGAAAATAAGCCTTCTTTCTCTTTTTCTGCACCACGCAGCTCTTTTGCATAGGTACCCACTTCCATCACGTGTTCGTAGCCAATATAAATAGGCACGATAGTGATAGGGCGTGAGTCACCGCGAAGCATGGCTTGCAATGTCATCGACAGCGTTCCGGTTTTTGGCTGCAATAAACGGCCTGTTCGGGAACGTCCACCTTCAACGAAATACTCAATAGAATAGCCGCGAGCAAACAGCTCGCTTAAGTATTCACGGAAAACCGTGGAATAGAGTTTATTTCCTTTAAAGGTTCGGCGGATAAAGAATGCGCCAAGACGGCGGAAAATCGGGCCGGCAGGCCAGAAGTTTAAGTTGATCCCAGCGGCGATGTGCGGGGGAACTAAGCCTTGATGGTAAAGGACATAGGAAAGCAGTAAGTAGTCCATGTGGCTTCGGTGGGAAGGCACATACACAATTTCATGACCATCTTGCGCTAATTGGCGAACACGCTCAGCATGTTGCACGTTAATGCCTTGATAGAGGCGATTCCATGTCCAGCTCAGTACGCGGTCTGTTAAACGCACTGCTTCATAGGAGAAATTAGCGGCAATTTCTTCCATCATATTCACCGCATTTTGCTGCGCTTTCTTCAATGGAATTTTTTTACTGCGTGCTTCGTCTTCGACGGCTTTTTCAATCGCTTTTGATGTCAAAAGCTTATTGAACAGTTCATAGCGTGCTGGCAGTTTCGGGCCGACCGCCGCAAGGCGTTGGCGCGAATAGTGAATACGGGCGACACGTGCTAATTTATTGGCAATAATGGTGTCTGTGCCGTGGTCCTGTGCCATTTTCCCAATCGAAACAGGTGGCGATAGGCGAACAAAACTATCGCGACCTAACCATAGGATAGCGAAGAATTTTTGCACCCCATTTAATAGCTTGAGTGGGGGAGCAGGGGTATGCCCTTCACGACCAGGGGATCGCCCAAACATGACCGATGCAGGTAGCATTTGAATATCCAGATTTGGATTATTTTTGTGCAAATCTAAATATGCATGGAATGTTTTGACGGAATCTTTACGCGGATCCGGTGAATAATAGCGAAATACGCGCGGGCCATCATCGATAAACACATAGGCAGGAAGCTTGGTGCCATTGATGTCGTTATCAACCAAAGGGTCAGGCAAACCGATAGCCAAGCATTGATGCCGTAGCGTTAGGAGGTCGGACTTAGAATGATAAGGCAATACATACAGCGTTGGCCTGTTAGTATCAAGCTGCAATTCTGTAATTGGGTCCGATGGAATTAGTTTACTTTTTACCAATAATTTAAGTGGTAAATTCAACGTGTTGTAATATATTTTACGCCATAGTGACATAAATGATTATAGCCTCTTGTTAACAATGCCGGGCAATCATACCAGAAATCCACTGGCAGATCTGTTACTGACAATTCACTTTGACCGTAAAAATCGATTATTGTTTGTATTTTTTAAGGAATAAATATGGCAAGTCAAACTAAGGGCTTTACCCGTGTGATTAAAGCAGCGGGATACTCCCTTAAAGGGCTAAAAGCAGCGTGGGTAAATGAAGCGGCATTTCGTCAGGAATCTGTGGCTGCGGTGATTGCGATTATTATCGCCTTTTGCTTAGATATCAGCTATGTGGATAGAATATTGTTAATAAGCTCCGTCGTGCTGGTGGCTATCGTAGAGCTACTCAATAGTGCAATAGAAGCCGTTGTTGACCGTATTGGTAGTGAATATCATGAACTTTCAGGGCGCGCTAAAGATATTGGCTCTGCCGCTGTGTTTGTCAGTATTGGCTTAGCACTGTTTATTTGGGCATTGGTATTATGGCAACGTTATTTTGCGGGGTAGCGACGAAAAGCCATTGAAATTTGGGAAAAGAAAGTAAATCGATAACAAATACTAAATTCAGTGATTTAACTGTTTCAAATCTTCATTTACCTGTATATACTCACAGTCTGACTGTATAAACAAACAGGGGAACGGGATGAAAGCACTGACGGCTCGACAACAGCAGGTTTACGATCTGGTGCGTGACCACATTTCGCAAACAGGTATGCCTCCTACACGTGCTGAAATAGCAGCAAGCCTTGGTTTTCGTTCGCCTAATGCGGCAGAAGAACATTTAAAAGCCTTGGCACGCAAGGGTGTAATTGAAATTGTTTCTGGGGCATCACGGGGTATCCGCCTACTTCTTGAAGAAGAACCTGATGATCAAGGGCTACCTTTGATTGGGCGTGTTGCCGCTGGCGAACCTTTATTAGCACAAGAACATATTGAAAGTCACTACCAAGTTGATCCAGAACTCTTCAAACCTCACGCAGATTTTCTCTTACGTGTGAATGGTATGTCGATGAAAGATATCGGTATTATGGATGGTGATTTATTAGCAGTACATAAAACACAAAATGCACATAATGGCCAAGTTATTGTGGCGCGTATTGATGATGAAGTTACAGTTAAACGTTTTAAACAGCAAGGTAACCGTGTCGAATTAATCGCCGAAAATCCAGAGTTTGCTCCGATTATTGTCGATTTACGTGAACAAAGCTTCACTATTGAAGGCTTGGCTGTTGGCGTGATCCGTAATAGCGATTGGTATTGATTCTTAGATTATCAGGTAGGTAGCGGTGTGCTGCTTGTTTGATTTTTCCATGATTGCTGGCAGATTTCAAATTGATGTATAGAGATCTGCCTGCTTTACTTCCTTTCTTTTATATCCTTTCTTTATATTACTTTTCGTATTCTTTTCTTATATAAGTAACATCATGGATTCTACAACCTCATTTATTACTTTCTCTTGGTAATGACAGGGTGTTCATGGTCATGGCCACAATGCGCGTGATCTTGGCAGCTATCAATTTCATCACAGTTTTTACATAGACCATGGTTCTCAACCACAGTATGGCGTAAACGGAATTGGTTGGTTTCTGCCAAACTAATGATAGCTGCTTCTATTGTCGCACAATCACTTTCAGTTACGCTCCCGCAATTATCGCAAATCAACATCACTGAAATATGGCTGGGATTATCAAAGTGATGGCAAACGACGTAGCTGTTGGTTGACTCTATTTTATGAATAAAGCCTTGTTCCATTAAAAACTCTAACCCGCGGTAAACGGTTGGGGGCTTTGCTTGCGGTTCAACTTCGCGTAGCAAGTCTAATAAATCATAAGCACTGATTGCGCCATGTTGTTGCGCGATAAGGCGTAACACAGTTTCTCTTTGTGGAGTCAATCTAACGCCTCTTGATTGGCAAATGCGCTCTGCCATCACAAGTATTTTCTCTTCACTCATTTTTTTCATTTTACTGACCCCAGCTTCGAAAAACGCAAAAATTTACTGCTCATAAGTTTATCATATTTTTGATATTGAAAGCGCATTGGCTTTCAGGGGGCAGGAAATAACTAAGTAAATATGTTATCTATATAATTTTTATTTAAAAGTAAACATAAGCAAACGATTATCTGAAAATGGACTTGGTTGAAACGAGTACAGCAGATGAATTACATAAATTTAACTGAAACAAAAATGATTATTTGCTTTAACAAAACAAATACAAAGTATGCGTTTTTTGTTTGTTATTTAACGTAAATTTCAATTAAGACTTATCTTATGAGGATTGTTCAGTATGAGATAATAATCTGGTTTTAAGCTAACTCGATGGGGGTAATGTAACCATTATTCATTCAGTTGGATTAATATATATAAAATTTACCATTTTTCGATATTAAATAAAATGATGCTCATTTACACAACCTTTTACAACTTGAAATAATTATAAGTAGCTGGATTTCGATTTATATAAATTAACCTAAGTAACACTCTCAAACATATCATAAAACTTATAATAAAGAATTTAAATCTATATTGGCTTTTAGTTATAGGTTTATTGGCTATTGCTGCATCTTTAAATGCGTTATTTTGACAATAAATATTGTTGTCTTAGAATTGTTCTCAGAAAGCAGGAGAGTGTTTGAAAACTTAGCCAAGTATTTTTAGTTGTTTGAAATAGGAATGGTTGAGTCAGAAATGAGTAACTAAATGCTATGTGGTTTATACATAGACCCGTGATTTTAGCATAGGAAGTAATAAGAATTAATCGAACTCTCTAATGTTTTAAATTTTTGTCCATCTTTACTATTTCTATATTGATTCTGGTCTCTCAAATTTGGCGATATAGAAATAGCTCTTTTTTAAAGCCAGTTCTACTGACTTGGTTTTAACAAAGGGGATTAAAAGGATTTTTAATGCTCTTAATGTTGGCTTGAATAAAGTTAACAGCAACTTCGCCAAGCTCATAAAAATGACTTTAGTACTGTAAATGGATGTTGTGAGTTTGGCTTTTAATAAAAAATGTGTCTTTCACTACTTACATGACGACATAAATACAGAGGTATTTACATATGTTATTCAACAAAAAATTAGCAGTTTTAGCAGTATTAGCAGGTTCTATGGTCGCTGGTTCTGCATTAGCAGCAGACGGTAAAAAAGGTGCAGAAGTTACTTTTAAAGCACAATTACGTGCTGCATCTTGTGACGTTACCTCTACTACTAAAGGCTCTGTAATTGACTGGGGTGTATTCACAGTTGACCAAACTACAGGCAAAAAAGTCAACGATATGTTAGGTGATGCGAAAGATTTTAGCTTGGTTCTGACTAACTGTTCTAAAGATGGTTCAGACACAACTATGAACGTTTACGCACAAGGTCAAGAAGCAACTGGTTTCCCTGAGTTATTTGCTAACAAAGATGCTAAATCTTTAGCAGTTAAACTGGAATCAGGTGCTGTTAAACTTCTGCCTAACCAAGATGCAGAAGTAACTTTAGCTGAAGCAGTTAAAAAAGACGGTGGTGCATCTATCCCTGTTAAAGCTTCTTTATTGTTAACTAAAGCTGATGGCGTTGCTCCAGACATCTTAAGTGTTCCAGTAACATTTACTGTTTCTTATAACTAATTTCAATTAGTTAATTTGAATAGAAGAGGCTTTATTCATAAAGCCTCTTAATATCTTGCTTATGTGTGGATGAGATAATGCAAACAATAGAATATAAGAACATTTTTTTTAATAAATTAATAAGTGCGAAGTGGTATTTTTTAATTCTACTGTTTTCATTAACTTCAAATGTAGCTTATTCTGCTGGAGTAGGGCTAAATGCTACGCGTATAGTTTTCTTGCAAGGTAGTGAAAGTACTTCCGTTGGTGCTAGAAATAATACAGATATTAATTATCTGGCTAAATTTATTGTATCTAAATCACCTGAAGGTTTAAAAGGGGATGCACCATTTACGGTTTCTCCGCCATTAGTTAAAATTGATAGTGGTAAATCTCAGGACATTCGGATTTATTCTCAAACTAATAATCTACCAAAAGATAGAGAATCTGTATTTTATTTTAATGCAGTGATGATCCCAGCAACTAATGGCCCATTAGAAAGCACAGCCCTTAATATTGGTTATAATAACGTCATAAAATTATTTTACCGTCCATCTAAATTACCGTTATCACCTAAAGAGGCTCATGAAAGGTTGAGAGTGGAATCAAATTCGACTGGAATAACTGTTATTAATGATTCTCCTTATTATATTTCATTAAGTAATCTAAGTGTTAATGGCGTTAAGATTGATATGAGCATGAAAAAACGCAATACCATGATTGCACCATATGACTCATTTAATTATATAGCACCAGTAAATGGACGTAAGGGACTTGCTAAGTGGGTGGTAATTAATGATTTAGGGGGCGATGATGTATACACTGGACAAGTTAAATAATAAAAATAAACTGTTTTTTTTTCTTGCAGCTATCAATCTATTTATCTTTTCGAATAATGCAAGAGCAGTAGAATTAGAAATTATTGGTAATGTTATTAAAGGAACTTGCGAAGTTTCTGTGGATAACATGGAAGTGAAATTCAGTTCGCCAATATTTATTCCAGATGTTAAGTCTGATATTAATGATAAAACGTTTGTTAAACCATTTTCCTTAAAATATAAATGTGCTGAGTTTGATCTCTCTACTGGAACTGCTCCTTATATTATGAAGATCGCAGCGAGCTCAGGTACATCAGTAGATCAGAGTAATAAGATTTACCCAACAATAAATAACACAAAAGCAGCTTTTGTCTTAAGGAAATGTGATGACAATAAAGCGAATTGTAATATTGTTGATATTAATGGTGGGGGGCGTATTCCCTTTCAGGTTACTGCAAATAGTGACTTAGAAAGCCATTTTGAAGTGAGTATTGTTCAGCTAGGAACAAATCAAGCGATGCCTGGGGAATTAGTTGCTGCTGTTGATATTACGCTGCTTCAACCATAATAAAAGGAATATACAGTGAAATATAATAAGATATTAATTGGTTTTGCGGTTTCTTTATTAAGCTGTATATCGATTAATAGTCAAGCTGTAACTAATGGTGCTCATGAGTTTACTTTTAATTTAACAGTGCCTAAAAATACTTGTGATGTGAAAGTGGAAGGCACGTCTAATAATGTCGTTGATTTCGGTAATATACCGATTAGTAAATTTAAAAGTGATGTACCAGACGGTGAAGTGAAACTTCCATTTTCAGTAACATTATCAAACTGTAAAACAAATAATTATGATGGGGTTTACCTTACCTTAACGGGTAATTATATAGCAGATAATGATGGTTACTTAGATGAAGATACTAAAACTTTTGCGATAAGAATATCAAAAAAAGATAATGCCAAGCAAAGTGATACTGATTTTTTTACAGAAACTAATAATAAATTGATCCCGAAAATAACTGGAACTCCAGTAACTGAAACGTTTTATGCTTATGTCATGTGCAAAACTGGAGAAAGTGAGTGTGCGGATGATGTGAATGTTGGTGGTTTTAAATCAACATTAACGTTAACTCTAATTGCGGATTAAGAGAAATATCATGTTATCTCGTTTGCTAGCTATTTTGATTACTTGTTTCTTTATGGTATCTGTGAATGCTGATGGCATTTCTTTAAATCAAAGCCGTGTGATTTATTCACAGAAAGATAAAGGTCAAATAGTACAGGTTCGTAACGATACAGATTCTCCAATTCTTGTTCAAACATCTATTCTACAAGAAATTGAAGGGAATTCAGTAAGTAATTTTATTGTTACACCACCGCTTTTTAAAGTTGAGAATCGAAGTGAGTTTTCAACACGTATTGTAGCTAACGATGTAAGTAAATTGCCAAACGATAGAGAATCAATCTTTTATTTTAAGGCAAGAGCGATTCCTTCATCCAAAAAAGATGAAAAAGATAAACCAAGCTTAGTTTTTGTGACAGCATTTATTATTAAATTAATTTATCGACCTGAATCGATAAAAGAACCAAGTAATGAAGATTATGAAAATATAAGTTTGGCTAAGCATGCGGGTAAATGGCAGTTTGAGAACAAAACGCCATATTATATAACCGTGGTAGGTTTAAGTATTGATGGTAAAGTGAAAAAAGAGTCTCTGTTACTAAAACCATTCAGTAATCATATTCTTAATGAAAGTATTAATAATATATCAGATGTCAGTTGGTATTATTTAAATGATTTTGGTGTGATGACAGAGAAACAAGTTATAAATACAGGGAAGGAAGTAGTGAAAACCCCTAAGCCTAAAGTTGAGTGAATATAGGGTTTTAGCTAAGGTTTAGATACGTTAATAAAATTAAATCTAAATATATCTCCTTTAATTAAGTTAGTTAATTATCAACTAATATAAAGATAAATAAAGGCTATGGAAATGGACAACAAATTTTTTAAAATCAGCTTACTATCTTCATTGATATGCCTATCTCTATATTCTTATGGTGATGACTATTTTGATCCAAGCATGTTAGAAAGCCAATTAGGTGTAGACCCTAATCAATTAGACCTTTCGCAGTTTAGCCGTTCAAATAGCATTCCATCTGGGGAATATCGTGTAGAACTTGAGGTAAACACGAATAACCTTGGAGATAAGTCGCTATCTTTTGCACCTAATGCGAGTGGGGACGTCGTGCTTGTTATTACCCCTGCTTTGCTTGAAGAGTGGGGTGTAAATGTCAAAGCTATCCCAAATTTAAATAGATTAGAACCTAATACTAAAATCTTAAATATTGGTGACTTTATTAAAGATGCTTCCGTTATCACGGATATGTCTAAATTAAAAGTTCGTGTTGAGATCCCTCAGATAGCGATGTTACATAAAGCTCAGGGCTATATTAACCCTGAATTATTAGATAACGGCGTTTCTGCGCTATTTTTAAACTATTTTGTTAGCGGAAGCCAAACTCGAAATGATAATGATTATATAGGCAAGACGAGATCGAATAGTGTCTTTGCAACGATAGCCAGTGGTTTAAATATAGGGCCTTGGCGTTTACGTTCTAATATGTCTTATTCTCATACAGGCGGAGATGGCGGGTCGTCATCGACAACGAATTTTACTAATACCTATGTTATGAGAGCACTGCACTCTATTCGCTCTACGCTAATGGTCGGTGAGATTAATACAGGAAATGAAGTTTTTGATAGTGTGCCCATGAAAGGGGCTAAATTAGCTTCAGATGAAGAAATGTTACCTGGTGGTCAGCGTGGTTTTGCTCCTGAAATCAATGGAATAGCGCAGTCTAATGCAAAGGTTACTGTTAGGCAGAACGGCTATATTGTTTACCAAACTTATGTTTCTCCAGGGGCATTTAGTCTTAAAGACGTCTATGCGACAGGAAATGCGGGTGACTTAGATATTACAGTCACAGAAGAGAATGGTACCGAAAAAACATTTACTATCGCTTACTCTTCCTTACCTGTGATGGTACGTCCCGGCGGGTATCGTTATGAAACAAGTGTAGGCCGCTATAACGGTGGTTACACCGTTAGCTCTAAAGAATCTGATTTCTTTTTAGGCTCTTTCATCTATGGTTTGCCAACCAATAGTACGCTATATGGTGGACTATTAATGGCGAAAGATTATTTTTCTGTTGCCGCAGGACTTGGTGTTTCATTAGGAACGTTTGGGGCATTATCTGCAGATATTACTCACTCTACAGCGGATATGGGTGGAGAGCTTGGGGATAAAGCTGGGCAATCCTATCGTCTTCGCTACTCGAAAAGTATGACCTCAACAGGGACTTCTGTTGACTTAACCGCTCTAAGGTATTCTAGCCGTTCTTATTTTAGCTTTGCAGATTTTAATAACTATGACAGACGCTTAAAGGATGATGTTGCTCCTTGGTTGAACCAGCGTCAGCGGGCGAGTTTTACAACGTCCATTACTCAGTCTTTAGGTAAGTATGGCAGTGTTTTCTTGTCGGGCAGTATTTCAGACTATTGGGAAATTGACCGTGAAGTTCGCCAAGTTGCCGTCGGTTATAACGGGAATATTGATAAAATTAACTATTCTATTCGCTATAGCATCGACCGAGTTAAAGATAAGACATCTTGGCCTGAAAATAGGCAGATATCTATCAATGTCAGTGTGCCATTTAGTATTTTTTCTAACCACGAAATGGCACAGAACATGAGCAGTATGTACACGTTTACACAAGATCAAAACAATCGTGTATCTAACCAATTATCTGTTAATGGTACATTCCTTGATAATAAAGTCTCTTATGGGGTTTCTCAGGGATATGAAAATAAAGGCATTGGGAATAGTGGTTCTTTGAGTGCAGGCTACTCTGGCTCTAAAGGGGATATTTCTGGGAGCTATAATTATACCAAAAACTCGAACAATATTAACGGAAGTTTCAGTGGTGGCGTGTTAGCGCATTCTGGAGGAATTCTGCTTGGTAGGCCGATGGGAAGTAGTATGGCAATCATCGAAGCTGAGGGTGCAGCAGGAACAGAGGTTGGAAGTAAGGACATCGTCATTAATAATTCGGGTTACGCCTTATACCCTTATACCTCACCTTATAATGCAAATATTATTAATTTGGACGTCAACACATTACCAAATGATGTGATGTTAAAAGAAACCAGCAAGACGGTTTATCCTTCTGCGGGGTCGATTGTTAAAGTTAAATTTGATACTAAGTTAGGTCTTCAAGCCATCATTAATCTACAAACGCCATCAGGTTCTCCTGTTCCATTTGGTGCAGTCGCAACGTTAATTTCAGCGAATGAGACTGAGGCAAATACGGGGATTGTGGGAGACAACAATCAAGTATTTATGAGTGGGTTACCCGCGAGCGGTAAACTAAACATTAGCTGGGGTAATAATAATAGTCAGCGTTGTACGGCGACGTTTTCTGGTTTAGATGCAATTAAAGTAAACACATCTCAGCCAGTGCGTACGATATCAGCAATGTGCCAGTGATACATACCATTACAATGTGTTCATTATTATTGAGTTAACATTTTTATGTTAAGACACCTCTAATGAGCAAGCCTTTTTACAGATGGAAAAAGATATTATGGGTAAGAATAATCTTAGAAAAACATTGAAGTTAAGTACGGTCATATTTTTAGCCGGGCTATTTGCAAGTTACTCTCAGGGCATGAATATTGTTTTAGAAGGCCTATTAGATTTAGATGAACCCAAGGCACCAGGCGACCCCTATCTTATTGAAGCTAGGTTGACGGGAAGAACGACGATTACAGCCCAGACTGTATATGGCAACTTAAGTGAAAGTTGGGATCCAGCGTGGGCTCTGGTCGGGTTTAGTGATGCGACAGGGTCATACTGTAAAAAAGCAGACTCGGGTTTTGTGGTACCAATACCTAATACCACAAATAAGTATGGCTTTGAACTTCAATTTTATACACCTGATGGGAAGTTATCGAAAGATATGGAAGCATGGGTTATCCCTGCGCTTAACTATCAGGTTAATTTTATTGGTGAGGATGCCGCCTTTAAGAATTGGACTGGTCTAAAGCGTACTTATAATGGTAAGTTTTTTTCTCCGAATCCTGATTTGACTGATGGGATTAGCCCTGCATGGAATATTTGTATGCACCCATATGGAGCGATGGAAAGATCTAGCTATCCAATTCTACAGAAGCAGATCAATTTTAGCATTCAAGATAAAATTGAGTTATATACGAATAGTACGATTAGACCTGGAAACTTTAGATTAGTTAAAAATGTTTCTGTAATGACAATGGGACCAAGACGTAGTCCATTAGATGCGTATGCTTACGAAAATGTAGCGTTTACGACAAACATCAAAATCGTTAGGATTTGTAAAATTAAAAACGTGACTAAATCAACGTTTGATATTGTTATGGGGCGAACTGACCAAGAAATTCTCCAAACGAGTTTCCAATATACTTGCACTGCGGATAACAAGCCGATTTATATCTCTGGTATTGCTAGAGAAGGCCGTGTCGATCCGAACAATAATCGAAAATTATTATTTAATAAGGTTGATGGCACAGAGGTTGATACTAACAAATCACCTTGGTTATTAGCCCTCCCATATAAAGATGGTGATGATTCTACAATATCTTGTGCTGATCAAATTAACACGCGGTTAATGAAGTTTAATAATGATGATATTGAAGTTGGCAAAAACTCAACCTCTAACCAAACTGAAAAATTAAATATTAAATGGGCTGTTTGTTCGAATAATAATGTTATTCCGGGCAAATACCGTGCGCGTGTAGAGGTTGCTGTTTATACTAAAGTTTAATGATAATTTGTATTGATGAAATACTAAAAGGTTAACGATGAAATATTGGAAAGCTATTGTAGGGGGTGGGTTAACATTATTTCTATTATTAGGAGCAATGCCCTCTTGGTCTGTCGATTTTGATAGTAAAAGCTCTGATACGATTGTTTTTCCATATGAAAGAAAAACATTTATTGAAGGCGAGAAAAGTGTTTCTTTTCGTTTGCGAAACGCAACAAAGCATACACCTTTTCTCATGCAGGCGAGTGTAGAGAAGCTTGATGAAACAACAGGTGTAAATACATTAGAAAAAGAAGGCAGCTTTCCTTTTATGGTCACCCCTCCTCTTCATAAGCTGGAGCCTGGCCAACGTTATCACTGGCGGGTACTTTTTATCGGGGACGCTAAAACGATGCCAAGTGATAGGGAAACTGTGTATATCGCCAAATTTCGGGTTATTCCACCTTCAACACCAGTAACTGCTGATGATAAAAATGATCCGGAATTTGATGCTATCCAAGTCTTGCACTTTAAACTTTATTATCGTCCTAAAAGTATTGAAAAATACAGTTTTGATGATGCCGCAAAAAAATTGGTTTTTAAGACCGTAGGTAATGAATTAGTTGTTATGAATAACTCGCCAATATACCTTGCATTTGATCGTGTGAATGTTGGTGGCGTTGAGCTAGAGAGTAATGAATTGTTTAAGCCACTTAAACCATTCAGTGAACAGCGGTTTAAAATCAACGGCAAAATTAAAGGTGATAAAGTTAAATGGGCGATTTTAAATGACTTAGTATTACCAATGGAAGAACAAGAAAGCACTTTGCAATAAATTAAGTGTTAAAAGAATAATTGGTTTTAAGCATATTTATACTAAGACCGGTATAACAACACGTACCTAATATATGGTTAATAATGAATAGTTTAGTGAGTGGAATACAATCATTAAAACATCAGACTAATGTTTTTTTATTATTAGCTATTATTTTTGTGTTCCCATCAGCGGCGCAGCAGAATAATTTCCGCCTCGTTATCCACGGTGGGGCGGGGGATATCACCTCAAAGCTGGTGTCACCGGAAATACAAAAAGAACACGAAGCCAAATTAACGGAAGCTTTGCAAGCTGGCTATGACATATTATCCAAAGGTGGGGATAGCTTGGATGCCGTGCAAGCTGCGGTAATTATTATGGAAGACTCCCCACTTTATAATGCAGGGAAAGGTTCATCGCTCACGGTGGATAATAAAGTTGAGTTGGATGCTTCAATTATGGATGGGCGTGACCATAAAGCAGGTGCAGTTGCTGGGGTCTCTAAGATTAAAAACCCCATTATGGCAGCTTACAAGGTGATGACGAAAAGCCCTTATGTCTTGATGGGGGGCATTGGAGCCGAACAGTTTGCGGCAGCTGAAGGGTTAGATATTGTCGACCCATCTTATTTTATTATTGAATCACGTATTGAGCAGTTAAAAAGAGTTAAAGAAATTAGTCATAAAATTGACCAAGAAAAAGGTATTGATGCTGCGTTATTTCAAGACCCACTGATGTATGACTATAAATATGGCACAGTGGGGGCGGTGGCTGTTGATATTCGGGGTAATTTAGCCGCAGCAACATCGACCGGTGGAAGTACGAATAAACACTATGGCCGTATTGGCGACTCGCCTATTGTGGGGGCGGGAACATATGCAGATAACAACACAATTGCTATTTCAACAACTGGTTTAGGTGAAGTTTTTATTCGCGCGGTGGCAGCTTATGACGTGGCGGCTCAAATAAAGTATCGCGATACTCCATTAGCGGAAGCTGCTATGAATACGCTGAATTCAGTAAAAGATATGGGGGGAAGTGGCGGTATTATTGCCGTGGATAACAAAGGTAATTTTGTTATGCAATTTAATACTAAAGGCATGTTCCGTGGAACGATTGGTTCTGATGGGATCCCTCAAGTAGCCATGTTTGGGCCATGATTTAATTTTTCTATCCTAGTCTATTTATTTTATGCCTTTCGCCATTATTAAAAATGATTTCCCATGTTGACGGTTTTGCCTACTGATTAGTAGGCTTTTTTTTATCATTGCATATTGCAAGTAAACGAAGAATAGGCTTCATCTTTTAAAATATAAACGTTATCTTCCATTCTGGTAATGTTCACATAATATTTTATTTTATCTTGTTCTAACTGAATAAAATTGGAAAATATATCAGGTGGGGTATTATCTGATGAAGTGATAGAAAGAGAGGTAAAGTTTATGGAAAAGTTACCTTTATAGTCAACTTGTTGATAATCAAAGTAGACGGCTCTGTCTAATCGGTAAGTTAGTTCATGGCTGTTAATATAACCATACATATTCATTCTACCATTACTGTCTTCTGCAAGTTGAATGGTCACTTTAGATTTTAAGTTTAGCCCATCTTGTGTTCCATTATCTTTAATCCATACAATTTCAGAATGGCAAATTTTTATATTCTCTTTATCTTTTTTTACAACATACGATGTAATAGCGGCTGAGGTTACTAAAATTAACGAGATAACAATATATTTTTTCATTTAAATTCTCTGATCGTTAATTGATACACAATCATATTTATTATTTATTTCCTTACAGATGCTGATAGCCACATTTTTATCAAATGAATAAGTTTTATTTAAATCAGATAACAGGATGACTCTTTTAGGTTCAGCACAAGAAATGTTATATTTTTCTAGCTTGGTATTAATAAATTCAATATTTTCATCTGAGGTTTTTCCTATCATATCAATAGGTGTTTGTATAACACAGTTGTCTCGAGTACTAACGGTAAGGTAATTACTAGTATCAATTTTTTTAGTGGAAAAGTCATACACTAATAAATAAACCAAGTAACAAGCCGCTAGCGTTGAAACCGCTAAGAGTATTAACTTTATTTTTTTGTTACCAATGTTTTTACTTTCTTGTTTTAGTGCTTTGTTTTCTATTGTTATTAGGTCATTTAGCGGAGTGTTTTCTTCATGACTTTCATTGGTAATAGTCAAAGGAGGCTCTAAAACTAATATATTTGGCTCATTAATAAAATCTGATGTTACTGATATTTCTGTTTTTTTTGTAAGACTTTCGACATAATCAAGTTTGTTATGGTGATAGGGTATTTCCTCATCATAGTGATTATCTTGATTAATAATTTCTTTTTTATAAAAAGAAACGGGGGCATCAAGGCGAAAGCCTTTCTTTGGAACTGTAACAATTAAGTGAGGGTCTATCCCTATTAGCTCAAGTTTTTTTCTTATTTCGCTAATATAGGTGTTTAAATTATTATTTGAACCCACAAGTCCGTGCTCTTCCCAAACATTAGTAAGAAGTTCATCACGGGTTGCAATGCCTTTTTTTAGGTTTAACGATATGATTTCACTAAATAACCTAGCTGCTGGTTTAGATAATTCGACATTTTGACTGCGATCAAGTTTTAAGTAAATTAAACTTGTTTTGTGTTCGAAAATATATTTTTCATCAATCGTATAGTCATGTAACTCATTCATAAAATTCCGTTTGCTCTCTCTAATTAAATGGAAATAGCAAAGCTACAAAAAATTGCAGCTAAATTAACTTAAATTAATTTTAGATAAAATCTACTTTTATTATTGTTATAGTCTAATTAGGGAATCAATTAACTGCAAGTATTGTAGGATGAGCAATTTTACTACTAATTAGCAAAATTATTGATTTGAGCGCGTTGTTGTTATTTAAAACTGTATTTTTTTAATTTTGATTTTTAATTTCGCTTTTAAATCTTTTTTGTTGTTAAAAAAAGATAAAAAACTATAAAGTTGTCAATAATAGGAATTATCTTACCTGTTGGGATAATTCCTAGGTATATACACATAGATTTGGTTTTTAATTAATAATTAACGTCAGTGTTTTATGGATGTGATAATAAATATTAGGCAAAGAATTAAATCTCTGCCTAATATATTATGGGCTAGTATTTATATTCAATACCTAACCAATAGTTACGGCCTTCTTCAATATAGCCATTTGTATACTCATAGGATTTATCAAATAGGTTATTTACTGAAGTATTGACGGAAACACCTTGGCCTAAGTCATAATCTAAACGCAGGTCAGTTTTGGCAAATCCACGTACTTTACTGTCATCATCCACATAGTTAAATGCCCAACTTCTAGCTTCTTCAGTCACCGTGATACTAAACGGCTCATAAGGGGTGAATTTCACCCAAGCAAAGGCTTTATGGGTTGGCAGCTCAGTAACGTGTTTGACGCTGTAGTGTTTAGGGTCGGCATGGATATAACCGTAGCTTAAACCAACTTCCATCCAATCAGTTACTTCACCCGTGGTTCCTAAATCTAAGCCAAAATAATCAACTTTTCCGCTATTGCGGTTCTCAAGGATATTGCCGCCATTTTTATTAACACCTACGCGGTGTGCCATGATGGCATCAGTAACGTGGTTATAATATACGCTGGAGGTATATGACCATTTCGGGTTGATATGCCCTTTATAGGTTAAGTCATAGGTTAGGGCGCGTTCTGCATCGATATGCGGGTTAATGACGAAGGTATCGTCACTTTTCATTTTTTCTTTGGTATAGCGTTCTTTTTGTGTTGGGAAACGGCTTCTTTCAGAAATAGAGAATTGTACTGTATCTTCGTTTGCTAAGTGATAACGTGCCATGGCTTCCCAGTTGAAGGCATGTTGGTTATTACCATCGTATTTTTCGAAATTTTCTTTATTATAATCATAACGCTTACCATCAGCGCTTTTACGCCAGTCATAACCAATGCTGCCGATAATATCTAAGTTATCTGTAGCGACCCATTGATATTCGGTTGCAATGGAATAGGTATTGTCTTTATAGCGGTCGAAAGGCACATCTTTTCTTGCGCGAGCACGGTGAACGTCTTCTTTCCAGTGTGCGGCGAATGACAGCATATCGAGTTCACGTACGGTGAAATCAACGCGCATGTCAGCACCGTTGCTGTAGTCATCGTAACGGCTGTAGTTATAGATACCTTTTTCGTAATCTTTGACCGATTTATATTGGTGCAAGGTATTTTTAAAGGTGTCGTGATAGAAACGGCTCTGTAGGGCTATGCCGTCAGTGACTTGAGTTGTCCCATTAAAATAGATACTTTCTTTATCGTAAGCGGGCCATTGCCAGTATTGCTGTTTTTTATTCGTGACACTCGGTGCGCTGTTCTTGTCACCATCTTGTTTAAGATAGGTCACAACATACTCATCGGCTTCACGTGGTGTCCAACCCACCTTGACCATCATCCGTTTGTCATCTGTTGCAGAGTTAGGGCGGCGTCCATTGCTTCCCGCTAATGGGTTGTCATTCTCAGATCCCGGGATCCCCATAAAACGCTGCTTATACTGACTACCACTGACTTGAATAAACCCTAAGTCATTGCGGCCACCCAAGCGAGCACTGATATTGTGGGCATTATCTGCACCGCGGGCAAAACCTTGGTTTAAGCTGATATTGGCTTCAAATGGTTTTTTCGGTGTTGCGGTGGTTAAGTTAATCGCACCACCCATCAAGTTTGGCCCTTGCAGTAACGAGGTATAACCCGTCGACAGCTCAACACTCGCCAACTCGCTAGTCATAAAGCGGCCTAAGTCTAACGTACCATCATAAGGCACATAGGTCGGAATACCATCAAAGAAGATAGGCACTTGGCGGCTATCAAAACCACGTACATTAACCTGTGTTTCGTTACGGTTACCTGATTTTTGAATAGAAACCCCAGGCATAGTACTCAGCGCCTGCGCTACGTTGGTTTTATTCAGTTGTTTCATTTGTTCTTCCGTGATGACATTGGCATCCGCCGCTAATGGCGTACTCCAAACAGACATCACGTCGGTGTTTTTTTCTGCTTTAGGGTCAGACGCGGCGTGCCCCTGTGCTGCGAATAAAGCCATCCCAACCAAATAGGTTATTTGTTTTATTTTCATTATGTCTTTCCAGTTTCATTAATTACGATATATTATTTTTTATATAACGATGTGCGTCATTAGCCATAAGTTAATGCAACCTACGGGGGTAGGCTGTTTTAGCGAATGGCTTTTTTAACGCAGACTTCTTAGGTTACTGCTTAAAAATCTTCACTTTTATATCTCGAGGCGCTGCATAATAAGGTGCTGATGTGACCAACAATGACACACCTGTTTTGGCGAACTCCTCAATGGTTTTCAAATTTATCCCACCTGCTAAAGATAACTGACAAGGCCGATTCTGCGCGTTAGCCAGAGTCTGTAATTGCTGAATTTGCTCTGTTGGCAATTTATCGAGCTGCACAATATCGGCTTGCGCTTTGATAGCAAGTTCAGCTTGTTGATAATCATCGGCTTCCACAATGATTAACTTTTCGGGGGCATTTTGGCGCAAAGCTTGCACATGCGCATTCCAATCATCTGGGTTTTCAAGGCATTGGCGATGGTTCGTAAACAGTAAAATACTTTCCGCGCTGCCTGTTCGGTGAATAATGGCGCCCCCTGCCAAAATCGCAGTTAAGGCAAGAGGCTTAGTGTTTGGAATGGTTTTTCGTGTACAGGCAAGTTGCCCATTGGGCTGATACTGGCGCAAGATAGCGACCATTTGCTGGGTGTAATGGCTGACACCACCGCACCATTCAAGGACGTTTTGCACCGCTTTCCAGCCTTGGTGTAAAGCATCAATCGGCCCTGTCGCACGAATTAAAACACTCTGTGGTTCAACAATTTGCCCATCAAAAGAGAGACATTCACACGCGATGCCGAGTTTTTCTAACATGCGTTTTGCAATGTGAATACCACTAACGCAGCCCCCTTGCTTGGAGGCGAATGTCATCACACCAAGTTGGGAGTGCAGCCCCAAGGCGCGGGTGGTTAAATCGCCATATTGAATGTCGTCTAACAAAAGCTGGTCAATTAATGCATCAGGTAGATAAATCATAGTGTAAGTTCCGATTCATCCACGACATCCCACGAGACCATCGCCCAGTCCCTTGATGGGTAAGATATTTTCTTACCTGATGCCGTTTGAATATCGTAATAACGGCGAAGAATATCGGTTTCTTCTGGTGTGATATTTTTGAGTGACCAATTGACGCTATCCACAAAGGCTTCAAAGCTATCAAAGCCACCTTTATTTGGGCTTTTAATGAAATCGACTCGGGCATTGATGCCCATTTGGTGCAGGATATTCACCGCATAAATATAGGTTGGTAAACGAACTACTTCACGGCCAATTTCACGGATAATATGTTCATCAATAAAGGTTGGATTAATGGTATGCGTAGTATAAACGCGCAGTTTTGTTTGGCGATTTAGCTTAAGCAGTGCTGCTTTTAAATCATCGACTAACGTTGAGCGGGAGGCGACAGAAATATCCACTTTAGGCAGTGTATCCCAGCTATCTTCCCACGCCAGTTGTTCGAAGTGAGCATTGGTAATACCGAGCTCTTTAGCGCGAAGTCGCGCCATTTCTAACATGCCGCCACTGTAATCAATACCAATAACCTCTTTAAACTCATTAGCGAGGCACAGACTAACCGAACCGGGGCCACAACCCACATCCAACAAAGTTTGTGCGCCCGTAAAATCCATCAGCTCACGAAAACGCAGTAAGTAGGGGTCATTAGGGTTGGCACAATTTTGCGCCATTTGCTGCGCTTTTTTATCCCAATGCTCGGGTTCCTTACGAGTTCTATGCGCTTGTTGCATATGTTCTTGGTACATTTTAGAAAAATCAATTTGGTTGATTAACATGATCCCTGACCTTAAAAAGAAAACGTTGATGGAAGCTGGAAGTGAGCTTGGATACTGCGCTCATCCACATTATAAAGTGCTGCCAAGTTAGTAAGTGTTAACATACTTTTTGATAAGCCTTGTCGTGCTTTTTGTTGTTTATCCAGCAAAATGACATTGTCGGCGATGGCGGCGGCGTGCTGTGGGTGATGGGTCGACATCAACACGGTCATGCCATGGGCTTTCAATTTCTCAATTTGCTCAAGTAGGCGAATTTGATTACCAAAATCGAGGCTAGCGGCAGGTTCATCCATAATCAGTAGTAAGGGTTTTTGAATTAATGCACGAGCGATTAAAACCAATTGTTTTTCGCCGCCACTGAGTGTGCTGTAAAGGCGAGTCGCAAGGTGAGGGATGTTCAACCGCTCGAGTTGTTGAAGTGCTTGGTTTTTTTCGGCGTCACCGGGGACAGAAAATAGGGAAATATGTGGGGTTAAGCCCATCATCACCATATCTAATACAGTAAAGGTAAAAGGCGTATCGTGAGCTTGCGGTACGTAAGCAATCACTTTCGCGATGTCCCGCTGTTTTAGCGATTTTATAGACTGATTATTGAGTAAGATATCGCCGTGGATCGCAGGTAGTAAACCTAATATCGTTCTCATTAACGTGGTTTTGCCACAACCATTCGCACCGAGCAGGCAAGTAATTTCCTTTTCAGGCAAGGAAAGATTGATGTCGTCAATGATTGCGGTGTTGTGATAGCCAATGGCAACGTTATTGAGGGTCATTATGCTCATTTGACCCGCCTTGTTTGCAATAAAATTGCTAAAAAGAACGGCGCACCCACCGCAGAGGTGAGGATCCCCAGCGGCAATTCAATCGCGGCGATAGTTCGAGCGAGGGTATCCGTTATCAATAGCATAATTGCCCCAATCGCCAGTGATGCGGGGAGCTGGTAACGAAAGTTAGCGCCCACTATCATTCGCGTAATATGGGGAACAATCAGCCCTATCCAACCAATAATACCGGCAATGGACACCGCACTTGCCGTGAGCAACGTGGCACAGACGATAAAGATAGCGCGTGTTAAACCCACATTTACCCCTAAGCTTTTGGCTTCTTCATCGGATAAGCTCAGTAAATTCATGCGCCAGCGTAATAATAGCAGCGGAATGATGCCTATTAACATTAATGGCAAGACAGACAAAAGGTCTTCCTGCGTAATGGATGACAGCCCGCCCAATAACCAAAACGTAATCGAGGGTAACTGGGTATAAGGGTCTGCCAAGATTTTCATTAATGAAATGGCGGAGCCACAAATAGCGCTGATGGCAACGCCCACAAGGACTAGCGATAAAATGGGATCGTGTTGGCGAGCAAGGCGCGCAATAAAGCACACAATAGCCACAGTAATTAAGCCCCCAATAAAGGCGGCTAATTGGATATAAATCAGTGATTGACCGAAGAAAATCCCGACAACGGCACCCACGCCAGCACCGGCGGATACCCCTAAAATATCGGGGGAAACCAACGGGTTGCGGAACATGCCTTGGTAAGCGGCACCCGCAATGGATAATCCACCACCAATAATAATTGCAGCTAATGTACGAGGGAAACGTATTTGCCAAAAAACGGTTTCATTACGCGGATCGCTAACATCAGCTTGAGAAGAAAATAAATTGGCAAATAGGCGGTACAGTTCATCGAGGGTAAGTGAATACTTACCACTCGTTAAAGCAATCACTAAGCTAACGAATAAAATGAGAATTAATAATAAGGGTTTAACCCCTTTGTTCATCATTCCACTCATGATTTTTCCATCAGTAAATCAACCTGCTCAACGGTTAATGGCGAATGATAGAAAAGTTCAAAGAATTCAGCGATATCTTGCTTTATCGTCGCGGCAATCCCGTCATCAAAGTGGCTTTGTAAACGGCGCATGCCAAGAAGGCGATTAACCCCAGGAGGGCCATCTAACCAGCCAAATGGCATACCCGTAAAGACAAGTAACTGTTGGTTTGCAATGGCATCTAACCCTTTCCACAGTGGGGAGGTCGTCATAAATTCAATGGCTTCATCATATTGCGTTATAATGATGTCAGGGTTCCATTGATAGAGCTGTTCCATGGAAACAGTGGTGAGCCCACGGAAATTTGGGATATCCACGACGTTACGTAAACCGAGCATTTCAATAGCCTCGGTGTGAATTGAGCCTTTGGCACCTGTTTCCAACCCTTTTGCCCCTCGAGCGAGGTAAAAACTTAACGGTTTTTGTTGCGGTTTATGAGCAAAGGCAACAGCATCATCCAAATAACGTTGGGCAAGCTGGCTGAGTTTTTGTGCTTGGAGTTCAACACCAAGCGTTTCACCAAGCTGAGTGAGTTGCTGAGGTGAGTCTTTTAACCCACCAGCAATCAATAAATAGGGAACATTGGTCTGTTTCGCCACTTTTTCCGCTTGTGAGCGATAAGTGTCATCGATATTACCTGTGTCTATAATCAAGTCAGGGTTATAAGACAAAAGTTGTTCTAACGATAGCGTGCTGCCTCGCCCCGCTAAGCGGCCGTAAACGGGTAAATCGAGCCATTGTTGTGCAAAAAGCCCAGTATGGCCTTTTTTCAATGAAATCGAGGCAAACCCCACCATTTTTTCAGGGGCTAGGGCAAACATCAGTAAATCAGAGGGTGGCCCTGAACTGATAACGCGTTGAATATGGTTTGCCGCAGGAAGCTTGCCAAAGAGGGCTTCTTCGACAAGACGCTGACCCCTAGCGAAACTTGGCAAACTGTAGAAAGCAGCAAGTAAGGCACTGGATTGAAGAAATTGTCTACGATTGATTGCCATAATAAATGTGAATACGCTCGTTATGATAATAGTTATATAGCGCGAAAATTAGCGGAGTCATACTGGAGAGTCAACCTGAAAAGTTGAGTTGTTAGAAAAACTCGACATTTGTGTGATGTAAATCAGTAACAAACATTGCTATCAATAAAAAGATAGCTGAACATAGAGAAAGTTAACTTAATAAATATCACTTTGGACTTATGAAGAAGAAAAGACCCTCGTTGCAGGATGTAGCAGACCAAGTCGGCGTCACAAAAATGACGGTGAGCCGTTTTTTACGCAACCCAGAGCAAGTTTCAGAGCCTCTGCGTGAGAAAATTGCCGAAGCGCTCGAAAGCTTGGGTTATATTCCTAATAAAGCGCCGGATATTTTGTCGAACGCAACCAGTCATGCGATAGGTGTTCTACTTCCTTCATTAACCAACCAAGTATTTGCGGAAGTGATCCGTGGTATTGAGGCCGTCACAGACCGCCATGGTTATCAAACTATGTTAGCCCACTACGGTTATTTACCTGAAAAAGAAGAAGAAAGGCTCACGTCGTTGCTATCGTATAATATCGATGGCGTTATTTTGGCAGAGCGAACGCACACTGAACGCACATTGCGGATGTTAAAAACAGCGGGTATCCCTGTTGTTGAAATCATGGACAGTGTTTCCCCTTGCTTAGATATTGCGGTGGGGATTGATAACTTTGAAGCTTCTCGCCAAATGACTCGCGCCATGATTGAGCGAGGCTGTCGCAAAGTGGTGTATATCGGGGCGAGGCATGATGAGAGAACGTTTATCCGCTTAAAAGGCTACGAACAAGCGATGTTAGATGCCAACCTCGAGCCGCGTAACGTGATGACGCAAGTCAGCTCATCCTATTCATTAGGTGCACAATTATTACACGATTGCCGCGCAAAATACCCTGATACTGATGGCTTGTTTTGTACCAATGATGACTTAGCAATTGGGGCAATATTCGAGTGCCAACGGTTGGGGATTAATATTCCGCAAGATTTAGCTATTTCAGGTTTCCACGGGCACGACGTAGGGCAAGTCATGACACCGAAGTTGGCCAGTATTCTTACCCCAAGAGACCAAATGGGACGTAAAGCGGCAGAGGTATTGCTGGCGCGAATGACGGGTAAGAAACTGACAGAGACGCATTTTGATGTGGGGTTTTCTCTACTCTCGGGGGAGAGCATCTAATTATTTCCCGTCGCTCCTCGTCATACTTCGCGCTGTCGCGTTGTTGGCTGCACTCACCAACCCTAGTCACATACTGGTGTATGCTCCTAGGGCTTGGCTCGATTGCCGCCTAGCGACACCACGAATTATTTAGAGGAATCTATCGAAGTAATATATTCAAAGAAACCCTTAGAATAATATAATTGAGAAAGTTAGTAGGGATAGGATAATTAATACATTTCATTGAAATAACTAAGGTTTTATTATTGGCTAGGATTGATTATTTTTATACCTCTTTCATTCTTCTTTTCTTCGTTCATTTTCCTTTCTCAGTCAGATTGAGATTAACATCACAGATCTGTTCTCTTATTCGCCAATTTTATTGCAATAAACCCGTACTGATAATAATGTTACCCGTAACAAAGTTACCGGTAACATTTTGCCGGATGATGAAAAGAATAGAACAACGATAAAGCCTGAGGAGTTTCCTATGAGTGATACCCAAAAACAAAACTACACATTTGTCCTAATGGGGGTATCGGGTAGCGGTAAATCAGCGGTTGCCAATGGGGTTGCACAACTATTACAAGCCGCTTTTTTGGATGGTGACTTTCTGCACCCTAAATCAAATATTTTAAAAATGGCATCGGGGCATGCCCTTAATGATGAAGACCGCCAGCCTTGGCTGGTGGCACTGAACCAAGCCATTTTCGCGATGCAAAGAACCAATAATATTTCGTTAGTGGTGTGTTCAGCACTGAAGAAAAAATACCGCGACATTTTAAGAGAAGATAATAAAAACTTATTTTTTATCTACTTAAAAGGTGATGCTAACGTAATAGAAGAACGGCTTAAAGCGCGTAAAGGGCACTTTTTCAAACCTGAAATGCTCAAAACGCAATTTGCAACCTTAGAAGAACCTAACGAAGCAGAAACTGATGTGCATATTGTGGATATTCGTCAATCTCTTGAAGACGTCATCGGTAATACCTGCTCAACGATTACACAGATTGTTTCGGGAGATAAAGTATGAATACCGTTGAAACCCTTAGCACACTGACGTTAGTGCTCACTGCAGTAGGTTCTGTCGTCTTATTATTATTTTTAGTGATGTATGCGCGCTTACATGCCTTTGTGGCCTTAATGATTGTCTCCATTGGTGCGGGTCTATTTTCAGGGATGCCTGTGCAGCAAATCACGGAAACTATGCAAAAAGGGATGGCTGGGACTCTAGGTTTCTTGGCAATCGTAGTTGCACTTGGTGCCATGTTTGGCAAAATTTTGCATGAAACAGGCGCATTAGACCAAGTCGCTAATAAACTACTTAACCTGTTTGGTGAAAAACGTGCGCACTATGCTGTGGGTGTCGCAGGGCTTATCTGTGCCTTACCTCTGTTTTTTGATGTGGCAATCGTCTTATTGATTGGTGTTGTTTTTGCGGTTGCTAACCGTACTGGCCATAACGTTGTTCGCTTGGCAATCCCATTATTTGCTGGGGTCGCGGCTGCGGCAGCCTTCTTACTACCTGGGCCAACGCCAATGCTCGTTGCATCGCAAATGGGGGCGGATTATGGCTGGATGATCTTAATCGGTTTATGTGCTGCTATCCCAAGTATGATTTTAGCGGGGCCATTATTCGGTAGTTTTATCAGTAAGTTTGTTCATATTGATATCCCTGCGGATTACCAAGCGCCGAAAACAGAGCATGGCAAGATGCCAGGTTTTGGATTCAGCTTATGTTTAGTGTTATTCCCACTCGTTCTCGTCGGTTTAAAAACCATTGGAACCCATTTTGTTGAGGCGAATTCAACCGCTGAACATTGGTTAGAATTTATTGGCCACCCATTCACTGCGCTATTGTTAGCATGTTTGGTGGCAATCTATGGTTTAGGTTTCCGTTATGGCCTAAATAAAGAAAAAGTGATGGAGATCTGCTCGGCAGCGATTCAGCCAGCTGGGATCATCTTACTGGTTACCGGTGCAGGTGGGGTATTCAAACAAATCCTGGTGGACTCAGGTGTCGGCCCTGCGCTGGGTGACTCTTTGATTGGTGCGGGTTTACCGATTGCGGTGGCATGTTTCGTATTAGCGGGTGCGGTGCGTGTGATCCAAGGCTCTGCAACAGTAGCGTGTCTAACAACGGTCGGTTTAGTGCTACCTGTTATCAGTGAGCTTGGCTATTCTGGCGCGCAGCTAGCTGCGTTAGCGATTTGTATTTCGGGTGGCTCGCTTATTTTAAGTCATGTGAATGACTCAGGCTTCTGGTTATTCGGTAAATTTACCGGTGCAACAGAAGCACAGACCCTGAAAACGTGGACAGTAATGGAAACTATCCTCGGTACAACAGGGGCAGTGGTTGGAATGATTTTCTTCGTTTTCTTATAATTTCATTTAGATAAAAAGTAAAAGGTCAGCATATGAGGCTGACCTTTCAGACTGCAGACAAACCGATTAGGTTTGACTGCAGGTTGGATTGGTTTTGAAAATAAACAAGAAAAATCAATTCATTGATTTTTGGCTGATAACACAAAGCAGGAAAAACCACGCTTTTATCCTGCTTTGTCAACAACCTTAAAGGTCAGCACATGAGGCTGACCTTTTTTTTGTTTATGCACGAAAGGCAATTACTGTAACAGCTGATTGAGCTGGCTGTATAAGCCTTGTGCGCTCTTCTTGTAGCCTTCGACAGATAAATGCACGTTATCAGGACGCGCTAAGTCTTGCGCTGCCCACGTACGAATTGAGCATGGACCGCCCATAAAGGCTTGCCAGTCCCAAAACAGCGTATTTTCTTGCGCTGCGACGGCTTTTTGAATTTGAATCACACTCATTAAATTCACGGGCATTTGAGCTTGGCAGCTGGCTGCATTGCTAAATTTCAGTGAATCATTCGGACCGACCAATAGAATCACGCTATTTGGCATTTGCTGGCGGATTAAACGAATTTTTGCCCGCAAGTTTTGCTCATAAGCGGTTAAATCTAACGTGTCGTTAAATGCTTCGTTGGTACCGTAGGCCAAAATCACCATATCTGGGGACATCTGCGCTAACGTTTCGCTCCATTGGGGCTGCCATTTATCGACCATCGTTAAGGTTGCGCCGTTAATTCCGAGTGCAGACACCATCACGCCAGGCTTTGTTGAGCGAACTAACCAACCACCAATTTTCAAGCTGTTGTCTTTGCTCACAGAAACTTGCGCAGGTAATTGGGTATTGACCGGTGTTGAGAAGCGCCACTGGTTCCCTGTTGCGGGTAATGCCACACTCGGGGAAACCGCAGGAGATACACGCATTTGTGAATCACTTGAGCCTTGATACAGCGCTTGTAGCTGATAAGCCCCTAGCGCGGGTTGTAATGGTTTCAATAACACATTGCTATTCGCGGCTTGTGGCTCTGCAATAAAGCCCCCTAGCGGGTAATCGAAGCGTTCATCTTTACGGCTTGAAGATAGTGACCACTCTTTTTTCTCACTCATGCGGTTGATGGTCGCAGTGCGTTGACCCGGAACCGAAATTGGCGGAATAAAGCCGGGGCCTGCATCACCATAGCGCTGCTGAAATAACGTTCTCAGATTGCCACTGAAAAAATCAGCCGCTGTGTGAGAGTCACCAATTTGGACAATATGCACTTGCTGGTTGCCTTGGCGCAATTTATTGGCGAATTGACGCAGGTTTGGTTCTGCATTATTCACTAATTGCCCACGTTCAACCGCGCTCTGACCTTTTGTCGAGCTAGGTGTTCGTGCTTTGTCTGATGTGTTCTGGCAAGACAGTAAGCCCAATGACAGCAGCGCAATAACGCTGCCAGCCAAAATTTTGGACTTAGCTTGACGCAGGTTGTTCAGTTTCATGAGGTTCCTTTTCTTCCTCTGCGAAGTGGATCAGTGAGAACACTTTTTCCGCGATGATCTGTTGGCCTTTTCCGCTGAAATGAATGCCATCACCACTTCGTAATTTAATTGTGCTGCTTTCGTCGCCGATATAGTCAGAGTAGGTATCGCCTTTATATTTAAAGACATCATTGACGGAGAAGTAAATTTCACCGTTGCTCTCGACTTCAGATTGGTAGAGGCTTCGTAAGAATTTCATACCATCAGATAGCGTATTTTTACGCATATTAGGGGGGCCAACCCAAATAACATCAACATTGTGCTGGCGAGCGGTGGATATTATATCACTAATCCGTTCGCGGTAAACATTTTCCCAATCTTCACTCTTAAATTTGACGTATTTATAACCAGCTTGAGGTGGCATATCCCACGGGTCATTAGGCCCTAAAAATACGACTAATACTTTTATATTTGGATTGTCATTCAAAGCCTTAGCAATCGTTTGTGGCCAGTTGAAAAAGCGTGGATAAGCGAGGCCAGTACTTTGCTTACTTAAATTAATGCTATCGATATTATATTTTTTTAATAGCATGTTTTTTACATGAGGTGCTACCCCCTGCATCATGGAGTCACCCGCAAATAAAACCTGCTGGCCTTTTTCGATATTGGCGATGTGTTTGGCAACAATCGGCTGGTTCTTTTTAACAGTAAAGCCGCCAAAATTCACCCCTTTCGCTTTTTCTCTTGCTTGCGGGCGTTTCAGTAATTCAGGGAAAGTGACAGACAAGCTTTCCGCTGGGTAAGTGTAACCATGAAGAAAGTGCAGACCCACTTGGAAATCTGCTGGGAAGACCAATTTTTTGCCTTGGTTTTCCAGTGCGAGCTGTGCGGCTTCTTTATCTTCTTGGGCTTTTTGCCCTGAGGCATGGTAAGCAAATGTGGAGCCAGCTTCTAACGCGCCATCATGCAAATAAGCACCATAATCCCAGACAGGGTTACCTGCCATTTTCGCCCATGGCGTATCTTGGTGGTATTTTTGCTGCCAGAAACGCTCTAGAGAGCCTTGGTTGAGCCAAATTAATAGCAAGCCAGCCACTAAGACAATCAGCAGCACCTGAACCATTCTAACAAGGGTCTTTTTAAACTCAGAAGTTAGCATAAATGAACCCCGGCATTCCTGAAGGCGAAAGCATAAACATAATGGTTAAAATAATGGCAAGGGGGATAGGGTAATAATACCAAGGCACGTCTTGATAACGTTTCGCGACAGCATGGTAGCCTTGCACAAAATAAGGATAAGCAATTAATAAGACCCAGAATGCAATCAATAAACCAAGGCTGGCTTGAATAGACGCAATAAAGCCCGGTGCAATGATTTGGTTAAGCATTAATATTGCATCATCAAAGGATTGGCTACGGAAAAAGATCCACGCAAAGCAGACAAAATGGAACGTAATAATGCGTGAAACCCAAGTAGAGAGTGTTTTATTGGGGATGACGTTTGTCCAGCCCAGCTTTTCCATACACAAAGTCTTAAGGTTGAGTAACACAATCCCTAAGCCATGAATCGCACCCCATACAACGAATGTCATTGCTGCACCGTGCCAAAGCCCTGAAATCACCATCGCAAGGAAGACGTTGGTATTCATTCGGCTAAAACCTTTGCGGTTACCACCAAGGGGGATGTAAATATAATCGCGAATAAAGGTGGATAAACTGATATGCCAGCGCGCCCAAAATTCTTTTAAGTTAGCGGCTAAATACGGGGCATTAAAGTTAACGGGTACTCTGAACCCTAATAATAAGGCTATCCCAGTCACAAGGTTGGTATAACCTGAAAAGTTAAAATAGATATTCCAAGCGTAGGCGTAGGTGGCAACAAGGATCTCACCAGCGCTATAACCCACAGGAGCATCAAAAACAGGGTTCACAAAATTCTCGGATAAATAAGAACTAAATAAGAATAGTTTTACCAAGGCTAATGAAATTAAAAGGATTGCTTTGCGGCTATCGAGAATTGTGCGAGTTTCAGCTTGGATTTGTGGAAGAAAGTTTTTAGCGCGGTTAATTGGACCCGCAACAATGCTAGGAAAAAATGCAAGGTATAGTGTTACGTCAAAAAAATCTGCTTTTTGAATTTCTTTTCGGCACACAGAAACCGTATAACTAACGGAATGAAAGGCATAGAAAGACAGCCCTAGCGGCGCCAGTATTTCTAAAATAGGTAGCCCAACACTAAAACCGAATTTATCTAAGGTTTGTTGGATGCTTTCTTGAAAGAAAGAATAATATTTGAAGTAAGTAAAACACCCAATAATACCTGTGGCGAGAATGACATAAATCCAACGATTGGAAAGCCAGTTCGTTACCCAGTTAGTTAATAAATAGATAAAAAGGGTATAACCAAATAAAATATAAGCAAATTCAGGACTAAAAGAATAAACAAAAAAATAGCTAGCAGTAATTAAAAGGCCATTTTGTAGTTTTGCACTGGGTTGACAGCCCCAATAAATAAGAAAAAAAATTAAAAAAGAGCCAAGAAACTCAAACGAGAAGAAATTCATATTAGACTCAAAGATGTTAATTATTTTGGTAGAAGATAGCATATGATATTTATTATCTGGTTGTATGCAATCAGAATCTTGCTCGTCATACTTTGAGCTACAGGGGTGTTGCCTTCACAAAGCGACCCTAGTCACATGCTTATGTATGCTCCTAGGGATATCTTCTCTTGCCGCCTTGCCACCACTTTAACTATTTAGAGCAACTGTTGAGATCTGAAAAAATCAAATAAATGCGGCTTAAAAAAAGAATAAAAAAAATCCACTTAGCGAAGTGGATTTTTTATGTCTTGTACCTGGTGATACAAAAATTTAGATGCGAGTGGATGCTCTTTTTTGAGCTTGTGTAATCAATTCTTCGTTACTCGCGTACATCTCTTGTAGATAACGGTTATAGGATGAACCTAACTCTGAGTACCCTTTCATATCATTAATAAGTTTAGTGGTATCTAACTCATCTTTTGATTGACGTTGCTTTGCTCGCGAACTGCGCAGAGATTCATAAGCATTGTGGGTATTCATATTCTTCATATAAGCCGTCACAGTGTCTTCTACTGAAGAGTATGTGGAATAGCCTTTCACTTTTCCTTGTTTGGTTTGACAGCCGCTACCGCAGCGCATACCAAATAAATTACCATTTTGTAGAGCCAGTTGTGATGTACCCCAACCAGACTCTGTTGCAGCTTGCGTTGCAACTAAGTGCGTTGGCATGATGTCAACACGACTAAGTAGCTTGTCCCAATTAATGCGTTTAGGGTTACTACATTTCACACCATAGCTATCACAAATTTGGCTAAGACGGCGCAATTCTTGAGCGCTCCACTTCTTGTTTGCACGAACGGATAACAACCAGTTACGTTCTTCCAAAATTTGCTTGTTCACTTTTTCAATTACAGGGACAACCGTTTTCAAAAATGCTTTCTTTCGTGGCGTACCAGAGGGATATTTTCGCAAATCAGGCAGTGAAGTTTTAGCCTGACTGACATTTTGCACAGTGCTACTTGAGTAGTCTTTACTGAGCATTTTGCTGGTACTGGTGGAGCCGATACTCAAGCTCGAAAATAACAATAAAAATAAGAAAGCGAAGACGGCTTTTGTCCTCATCGTTCGAGAGGGCATTTGCTTCTCCTAAGTTTCTCTGAACAAAATTCGAGCGAATAGTAGCAGAATAATTTTTCACGAGCTACATATATCCCGCTGACATTAGAGAAACTGCTGTATTATTTTGTTGTGTTTTTTATATTTTTGTGAATTAGATGATTTTAAATCGGTTATTAGTCCTTTGGGGTATATTCACTTATGTGATGTATAAATAAATCTATAGCATTTTCACTTTCATTGTGTTCACTTAAGTTAAATTCGATTAAAAAACAAACTGTTCACATGGTTATTGTAAGGTTATTTTGCTTAATAAGTGAGCGATCGATAGCCTATTTTTTGGTCAAAATGAGAAGTTAGTCCTTTTCTTAGACGTGATGACCGAGACCTAAGTACAATAAAAATAGTGCTCGTTAACGAAAATAGAAGGGCAAAAAAAACACTTTTTTGGGTGGCATTTAATGCTTTTTATATATGAAAATTTAGTCAATATATGGCTTGTTGAAGGAATATCTAAGAGCGTTATTTGGGGATAAAAACAAGGCCGATATAGAACCATATCGGCTTGAACAAAAAATGGATTTATGGCTTGTTTTGTTGGTGAAAACGAACACGCTCATGAAAGTATGCTTTTAGGTGATCTTCCATCTGGTGAATTTTTTGTTCTAATGCATTCACAAAGACGTCGTCATTATTCATATTGAAAACACGCTGCATTGCGAGGTCATCAACATATTCTTTTTGCGCTTGTGTTAAGTCAGCCATATTTTCATTACCTATCATTGGAATGGAGTCATTTACCCGTTATTTTAAGGTAAATAAAAGAAAGAGCACTATTGTGCCTCAGCCAATAGCGTATGAAAAGTAGAATAAATCATTGTCGAATAATGATAATTTACCTACTTAGATGAAATGTGGGGGATCAAATCACAATCTGAATTGGTTAAGAATATTCACAATATTCTTAATGAATATAAGCTGATATCCTCGCCTCAGTCACTTCTTAACAGGTCTGAATAATGAACAATAAACAATACTACCTTGATACAGCTGCGGGTGAAGGTGAAAAAGAAGCTTCCATGATGGTTGCTATTCCCGCATCTGAATTGACCTCTGCATTACTTGAGCAGCGCTTAGAAGAGCAAACCTATTTCACTGAAGGTGAAATTGATTATATTCCTGATGAAGACGGTTTCTTCTTTAGTTGTAAAAAAGGGGAAGAAGCGCTGCGTTTTTATGTGGCGTTAGTGGACAGCGACCCAGATTATGCGATTAACCCTTATTTTGCGACTGACCCAATTTCCCCTGAACTGTATGCCGAAGCCAGCGCTGCACCACAAGCGGTGATTGTTGAGTGTGTCTTCCAAGAGCAACCGTTGGTCAATTACCTGCAACAATTAAAAATTATCCAAATTTTAGTGCCCGACTTATTATTAGGACTAGATATTTCAGCGGCAGGGAAAGTCTTTACCCGTGAGTGGCTAAACTTCCAATTAATTGATGACTTAATGCCAAGCATTGATTCCTTATATGTTGTTCATGCAATTTACGACCAAGACGACAATGAAGATAAGCCCGAAGATGAACGTGCACCGACCATGTATTGGTTCCACACACACGGTTTAGCTCGTTGTGGGTTGTCTGAAGCAGAAATTATCATTCCGCACCCAATTTCGTCTTATTACGGTATTCCTGAGCTGTTCTGGAGTTTTGTGAATAACAGCATCACCCACGGTAAAATTGTGTTTAACGAGCCGATTTTTATTGGGCAAACACAATCAGGTTATGAATACTTGGTGGCATTACCCTTTGAAGAGGGTTTGTTACACGTAGGCAAATCAACACCAGTGGATGATTTAAAACCACTGGAGGAGATGAATTTCGAGTTTGGTGATGAAACTTCTGAGCGCTTTATGGGGGATTGGCACGATAGAGACGAATCTCACCAGCATCCATCCGCGATGTTATTTCGCGTAACGCAGGAAAACCCAACGCTGGAAAGCTTCTTTGAGGGGTTTGAAGATCAAAATGCGATGATGTTTATGCGTACCGATGAAGAAACTGCGGATATGTCACGTAAAGCGAAGCTGCGTTGGGAATATTTCACCCATATGTTGGATAACTATGGCCCGAAACCCGTAGCACAGAAAAAAGGTTTCTTTGCCAAATTCCTCGGTAAAAATGATGAAGAGCAAGAATCTGAATGGCGCTTCTTGGTGAAATGCGGTATTGGTTACCACGATGCGGAAGAGGATTTTGATGGTCACGAACACATGTGGTTCGAGCCTGTTTCATGGAATGGTGACCATTTTGAAGGGCGTTTAATTAACCATCCTTTCTATGTGCAAACGATGCAAGAAGGGGAGGTTTATCCATTAACCCGTGATGATATTACCGATTGGACAATCTATTTCCAAGACGGTAGCTACACGCCTGACACCATTTACAAATTGCTTAGTGGCGCACAAGTACATTAGTCGTGTTAGCCATGGTAGACTGGGCGCGCAATGCGCCCATTTTACTGTTAAAAGCTTAATATCATGAATGAATCTGACCTCTACCAATACGCCCTGTTTATGCTTTCACGCCGTGATTATGGAAAAGCTGAGCTATTTGCTCGGATGAAACGGCGTATGTACGAAAAAAATGACGGCATTATTGACGAAACTTTAATTGAACGGGTATTGGAAAGGCTAAATGAGCAACATTTTCTGGATGATAACCGCGTCGTTGCCTTGTTGCTGCAAGGCTATATACGCAAAGGTTATGGGCCGTTACGCATCAAACAAGAAATGCGCCAAAAGGGGTTCCCACAAACACTTGTCGACCAACATTTTGCCAATATCGACGTGGATTGGTTTGAAAAAGCCGCAGAGGTGCGCAGCAAAAAGTTTGGTGATGACCTACCCGATGATTTTAAAGAGAAAAGTAAGCAAATTCGCTACCTGCAATATCGCGGCTTTTTTGGTGATATGATTTACGAACTCTTTAGTGGGTAAAATTACTTATATTTATCAATGATGATAAACTTAAATGCCGTTAAGGCAGCTTATTGTGCTAAGCATTTCCTTATGAATAAAAGCCTTATCCTCCGTTGTTCAAAGAATAATCGATAAATTCAACTACCAATGTGGTTAGTTAAAAGATTTATTATTTATTTCTCTTGTGTTTTTACACATTTCTATATTAAAAAACATCTTCTGACATGATCATTGTCAGTGAATTTTGCTTAACTATTAGGCAGAGTAATTTTTTTATAATTACAAAATAAGACAGGCAGGAGAAACAAATGATTGAGCTCTTAATCGGCGTTATTGTCGCCATTGGAGTTGGGCGTTATATCATAAAAGGGTATTCGGCAACGGGCGTGTTAATGACGGGGGGTATTTTACTGTTAATCATCAGCGTACTGATGGGAAATAGTATTCTACCCAAAAATGTTCCTTCAACGGGGTGGCGTGCAACCGATATTCTGGAATATGTTAAATTCCTACTTATGAGCCGAGGTGGTGACCTTGGTATGATGATCATGGTGTTATGTGGGTTTGCTTCATATATGACTCACATTGGTGCCAACGATGTGGTGGTGAAAATTGCTTCTAAACCATTGAAAATGATCAACTCCCCTTACTTATTAATGGTAGCGGCTTATATTGTGGCCTGTTTAATGTCATTGGCCGTTTCCTCTGCGACAGGTTTGGGTGTGCTATTAATGGCAACCTTATTCCCTGTTATGGTTAACGTTGGAATTAGTCGTGGCGCTGCTGCTGCAATCTGTGCCTCTCCTGCCGCCATTATTCTTGCACCCACATCAGGTGATGTCATCTTAGCGGCACAAGCGGCTGAAATGCCGTTAGTTGATTTTGCATTCAAAACAACATTACCTATATCAATCGCCGCAATTGTGGCGATGTCGATTGCACATTTCTTCTGGCAACGTTACCTCGACAGAAAAGAGCACGTGAAAACAGAAATGTTAGATGTGAATGAAATCAAAACCCATGCACCTTCTTTTTATGCCATTTTACCCTTCACGCCAATTATTGGTGTGTTAGTGTTTGATGGCAAATGGGCACCTGAACTGCATATTGTTACGATTATTGTTGGTTGTATTATTTTAGCTGCGATTATTGAGTTTTTGCGCAGTTTCAGCGCCAAACACGTCTATGGTGGTTTAGAAGTTTGCTATAAAGGTATGGCAGAGGCTTTTGCTACCGTGGTGATGTTATTAGTGGCTGCGGGCGTATTTGCACAAGGTTTAAGCACCATCGGCTTTATTTCAGGGCTGATTAACCTTGCTCAATCCTTTGGTTCAGGTGCTATCGTGATGATGATTGCATTAGTGGTCATCACTATGTTAGCTGCGATGACAACGGGTTCAGGTAATGCACCATTCTATGCGTTTGTGGAATTGATCCCACACTTAGCAAAACAAATGGGTGTTAACCCAGCTTACTTGGTTATCCCAATGCTACAAGCGTCTAACTTGGGTCGTACGTTATCTCCAGTTTCAGGTGTTGTGGTTGCGGTTTCAGGTATGGCGAAAATTTCACCGTTTGAAGTGGTGAAAAGAACTTCTGTGCCAGTATTAGTGGGCTTGGTTGTGGTGGTTATCGCCACTGAGATTTTAGTCCCTATCTACCTGTAAATTATTAATTACTTTTATCAATGGCTGGGTTAATGACCCGGCCATTTTTTTATTACACATAAAATTAAATTCTTTATATATAAAAAATATTATTTCAATAACATGGAAAAGTATTTTTTAGCAGAATAATGACAATGCATTTTCTTATTTAACGTTATTAACGAGATCTGTGCCAAAAAGTTGAACGAAATAAATCGATTAAATTAGGTACTGATACGCATTTAATGCAAAATCAGCTCATCTTTTTACAATAACGTTAATGATGAAAATTACATAATGAGCACAATTGAAAAAGTTGCTACTGCAACAGATAAGCCAGTAAGTAAATGGACGTATCAAGATTTTACGTGGGTACTTTCTTTATTTGGCACAGCGGTTGGCGCAGGGGTTTTATTTCTACCAATCAAAGCGGGGGCTGGCGGTTTTTGGCCATTAGTTATCTTGGCATTAATTGCAACGCCTATGATTTGGTTGGCACATAAAGGGCTTGCACGGTTTGTTTTATCGTCTAAAAACCCAAATGCGGATATTACTGATACAGTTGAAGAACATTTCGGTAAAACAGGCGCGAACATTATTACCTTTGCTTATTTCTTTGCGATTTACCCAATCGTATTAATTTATGGCGTTGGAATAACAAATACCGTTGATTCATTCTTAGTGAATCAAATTGGTATGGACCCACTTCCTCGCTGGTTGCTCTCAGGGGTACTGATTGCAGCGATGACGGCGGGGGTGGTTTTTGGCCGTGATTTAATGCTAAAACTGACCTCTCTCATGGTTTATCCACTGGTGTTTATCTTATTAGCGCTGTCTTTGTATCTGATCCCAGAATGGAACATGTCAATGCTAGAAGTTGCACCTGACTGGAGTTCAATGCCTGTGGTGGTGTGGATGGCTATCCCATTGATTGTATTCTCATTTAACCATAGCCCAATCATTAGCCAATTTACTAAAGACCAACGCCAACAATTTGGTGATAAAGCAATTATCAAAACGGATATGATCACAGGTGGCGCAGCATTGATGCTCACTGGTTTCGTGATGTTCTTTGTTTTCTCGGTGGTGTTATCGTTGAGCCCAGCAGAATTGACGGTCGCAAAGGAGCAAAATATCAGTGTGTTATCGCATATTGCGAATATTAACCCTTCTCCGATTCTGTCCTATTTAGGCCCAATTGTTGCTTTTGCTGCCATCGTCTCAAGCTATTTTGGCCACTTCTTAGGAGCCCATGAAGGCTTAGTGGGTTTAATCAAATCACGTTCTTCTTTCTCACTGAAGAAAATTGAAATGGCGTCAATGCTGTTTATCGTGATCACCACATGGATTGTCACTATTCGTAACCCAAGCATTTTAGGGATGATTGAAACGATGGGGGCACCAATGATCGCCGCTATCCTATTCATTCTACCTGTTGTGTCGATGAATATTATTCCTGCAATGAAGAAATTTAGCACCTCAAAACTGGCGCAAATCTTTACGTTTATCTGCGGGTTAGCGTCAATTACATCGGTTATTTATGGCGCGTTCCAGTAAACAATTGAGAAAATAATGTACGAACAAAGCCACTGCCTCAACAGGTGGTGGCTTTTTTATATCAATAGGCAATAGGTTATAAGTATCGACATTGATATAACCTGATGGTTAAGCTAAATAGCGTGAAAATCACATACAGTTATAACTAAACGAACTAACTTATATGAAATAATTTCAAGTTCAGATAGTTGTCTACCGAAGAGTCTTAGGTAATATCTAGTGTCAACACAGCATCAAACCTCTTATTAGATACCTAATCTAGCCGTGTTTTTCCAGTGCATCATAACAAGGATAACAAATGAAATTAGAAACATTATCGATTCACGCTGGCTACTCTCCAGACCCAACAACGAAGTCTGTCGCCGTTCCGATTTACCAAACCACTTCGTATGCTTTTGATGACACGCAACATGGCGCTGACCTGTTCGATTTAAAAGTCGCGGGTAATATTTACACGCGAATTATGAACCCAACCAATGATGTGTTGGAAAAACGAGTTGCTGCATTGGAAGGCGGTGTCGCAGGTCTAGCGGTTGCCTCTGGTATGGCAGCGATTACTTACGCGATTCAAACCATTGCTCAAGCTGGGGATAACATTGTTTCTGTTGCAAAATTGTATGGTGGAACCTATAACTTGTTAGCTCACGCTTTGCCTCGCTTAGGCATCGAAACCCGTTTTGCTGAGCATGATGATTTAGCTGCGCTAGAAGCACTGATTGATGAAAAAACCCGTGCAGTTTTTTGTGAGTCTATTTCGAATCCTGCTGGGTTTATCGTTGATATTGCTGCGCTGGCGGAAGTTGCTCACCGCCATGGTGTACCGCTGATTGTGGACAATACCGTTGCGACACCATATTTATGCCGCCCTTTTGAACATGGTGCGGATATTGTTGTGCACTCATTGACTAAGTATATCGGTGGTCATGGCACATCGCTGGGCGGTATGGTCATCGACTCAGGGAAATTCCCATGGACGCAATACCCAAATCGTTTCTCGTTATTGATTGAGCCTGATGTGGCTTACCACGGCGTAAGCTATACCGAACACTTTGGCGCAGCGGCCTTTATTGCCCGTTGTCGTGTCGCACCGTTACGTGGAACGGGGGCGGCATTGTCACCATTTAATGCCTTCTTAATTTTACAAGGTTTAGAAACGTTAGCGTTAAGAATGGACAGACACACGGAAAATGCACTAAAAGTGGCAAACTTCCTTGAAAAACATCCACAAGTGGAATGGGTCAAATATGCAGGGCTACCAAGCAACCCTGAACACGCGTTAGCACAAAAATACATGAATGGTAAACCTGCCAGTATTATGTCGTTCGGTATTAAAGGTGGTCAGGAAGCGGGAGCACGCTTTATTGATGCGTTGCAACTGATTGTTCGACTAGTGAATATTGGTGATGCGAAGTCACTGGCTTGCCACCCTGCATCCACGACTCATCGTCAATTGAATGATGCAGAACTCGCACAAGCTGGGGTTTCACGAGATATGATCCGTTTATCGATAGGGATTGAGCATATCGACGATATCCTCGCAGACCTTGAGCAAGCGTTAATTGCTGCCAAATAATTGTTAGCTGCAACGAAGAAGAGCCAGTGATGGGTTATGCCATGACTGGTTTTTTTGTTTTGTAACGTAAATAAAAATGATTCTATTTTAATTTTAAATATTAAGAATTAATTAATTTTTAATATTTATAGTGTACCGTTATGGAATGAACTATTTTTTAAAAGACGAGTCTTAACATTCGATTCTTATCTCTTTTTTGTGATGAATAAAATAGAGTATTCATTTATTGATTGTTTATGAACAGCAATGTGAAAGTCGGGTAATTATTGGTTTGTTTATGCAGGGTTTAATTGTCGCAATGATAATAGCCTAACAGAAAATGGTGAGCGCTAGTTTGGCGCTAACAGCTTAAAAATATTAAATATTAATAACAAGAATGGTTGAGATGAGATGAATATGGCAAATAATAAAATTGCCTACCTTAAGTGGTGTCTGCTATTTGGATTTGTTGTTACAACCTATTTTTTACCGTTAAACGGGCGGCTATTATGGCAACCTGATGAACTCCGTTACGCTGAAATTAGTCGTGAATTAATCATCAGTTATAATTGGAGTGTGCCTGAACTACTGGATATTCGTTATTTCGAAAAACCAATTTTTGGTTATTGGGTTGGCGCATTTTTTCAAATGTTATTTGGTGAAAATAATGTGTCTGTCCGCCTTGGCGTTGTATTTAGTACATTAATCAGTGGGTTATTTGTTTACCTTAGTGCCAAAATGGCATGGAAGAACTCACGTATCGCGTTTAATGCCACGTTTATTTACCTCTCCATGCTAATGGTGTTTACCATTGGCACTTATAACATTCTTGACCCTATCGTTACCGCGTTTATTACCATGGTCATTTTCTTTTTCCAATGGGGGCTGACCACCAAGCGGTTTTCTCACCAACTCTTAGCATATATTTTGCTGGGGGTGGCCTGCGGTTTAGGGGTGTTGACGAAGGGGTTCTTAGTTTTAGTTTTACCTGTGTTAGTGTGCTCGATTGCCGGGGTTTACTTTAAAAAGTTTAAAGAAGTCTTTGTTTTTTCATTTGTTTCTATTTTTACAGCCTTTGTGGTTTGCTTGCCATGGGCATTTGTCATCGCCAGCCGAGAACCTGATTTTTGGCGCTATTTCTTCTGGGTTGAACATATTCAACGGTTTATGTCAGATAACGCCCAAAATAAATCACCGTTTTGGTTTTATATTCCTATCATGATGGCGGCAGTGCTGCCTTGGTTGGGCTATTTATTCGGTGCTTTACGCCAAGCATGGCAGCAAAAAGGGATGCATATCTATTTCCTATTATGGTTCCTTGCGCCGTTTGTCTTTTTTAGTATTACGAAAGGCAAGCTACTCACCTATATCTTGCCATGTATTGCACCCGTTGCGATTTTAATGGCAGCGTACATTGAAAAAATCTTAACGGAGAAAAAAACACTCGCCATCCGCGCAAATGCGGTGATCAATATGGTCGTTGGTGGGCTTGCTGCGGGTGTGATCATTGCCTCGCCTTATATCCCTAAATTTAATATTTACCAAGCCGATGAAAGTCATAAATTATGGCTGGCGGCAGGGGCATTTATTTTTTGGCTGGTGGTGGCGGTTATTTCCATGAAGCAACGGTTCTGGTATTTAGCCGCAGCATGTACAGTGGCCATTAGCTTAAGTGTGGGCCATGTGATCCCAAATTATGTTGCAAGCAATAATACCCCCCAGAAGTTGATCGCTAAGTATTACAATCAATTGGAAAACAAATCGGTATTATTAACCAATAATGTCGGATTAGGGACGGCCCTTGCTTGGGTATTAAAACGCAGTGATATTACGATGTTGTATCAAACGGGTGAACTGGGATATGGCCTTCAATATCCTGATGCTGCAAACCGTTTTTACGGTTTAGGCCAATTACCTGCACTACTGGAAAGCCATCAATACAAAAATGTTGCAGTGGTGGTGGAAGGTTCGAAAAATGAGTTGATCGATGCACTTCCCGGCAATCCGATAATTATCCGCGAGGGGAATTTGGTGCTGGCTTTCTATGAAGGGTAAAAGATAAAAAACCGCATAATTCATATTTGGATTATGCGGTTTGGTTTGAAAAGAGGGCGTTAACGAGGCGATTTAGTCGACATTATCTCATTATCTTCCGCGCAGCTCTTTCCTGTGTTAGCGGATAAACCATGGTAAATTAACAGCATTGCCATACTGTTACTCATTGCACTCATCTCTACAGCAGCACTGGCTGTCTGGCGATTATTCTGTGTGTTTATTACGGTATTTCTCATTGTGAAGTCTCCTGAGTTTCTTTAATCAGGCGATTGGCTTCAGCAAGCTCATAGCGCCTTGGGGTCAATGCTGTGGCACTGTGATTGCGTGCCAATAATGAATAAATAGTTGGTAAAACAAACAATGTGAATAGCGTCCCAACCAACATCCCAGTGACAATGACTAATCCGAGGCCAAAGCGGCTATTTGCGCCAGCCCCCGTGGCGAATAATAACGGTACCAAGCCAATCACCATCGCCGCTGTCGTCATTAAAATTGGGCGTAAACGAATTTGCGCTGCTTTTAAAATAGCATGTCGTCGGTCTAACCCTTCATTTGCCTGCAATTCATTGGCAAATTCCACCATCAATATTCCATGCTTACTGATTAAACCTATCAAGGTCACAAGACCGATTTGGGTATAAATATTCAAGGTTGCGTAACCCAAGGCGAGTGGGATTAGCGCACCGCAAATCGATAATGGGACGGTGATAAGAATGATCAGCGGGTCGACCAAGCTTTCATATTGCGCGGCGAGGACTAAATAAATAATGATGAGCGCCGCCATAAAGGCAAAGGCGAGGGTGTTACCTTCTTGTTTATATTGGCGCGAATCGGATTGCCAGTCATGGCTAAAGCCCGCTGGAAGTTCATTGGCAATTTCATCAAGGTAAGCGACAGCCTGTCCCAATGTTACGCCAGGAGCCGGAATAGCTTGGAAAATTGCCGCATTTTGTTGGTTAAATTGCGTCAGTTTGTTCGGTTCAACCTGCGTATGGATATCTACGACCGTAGACAGCGGGATCATCGTGCCTGTTTCGGCTTTCACATAGTGGCGAGAAAGCGCTTCAGGTGTCAGCCTTTGACTTCGCATACTTTGTGGGATCACATCGTAAGAACGGCCATCCATCCCAAAGCGGTTAATATAGTTTTCGCCCACTAATAAGGTCAGGGATTCACCAATATCTTGCATGCGAATGCCTAAACTATTGGCTTTAGAGCGGTTAATTCGCACTTCAACCACTGGGTTGTTATAGTCTAGGTCACTGTCCACGACCATAAATAAGCCGCTTTCCCGTGCTTGTTGTTTGATTTCCTCCATGGTTTTATACAGCACGGAGTAATCTTGCGGGCTTCTTAGCACCATCTGAATCGGTAACCCCCCAGTGGAACCGGGTAATGCAGGTAATTGGAAAACAAAAATGCTGTTTCCTTCGACATCGCCAACGCGCCCCTGTAAATCCGCTTGAATGGCAGAAGCAGGTCTGTCTCGTTCTTCCCAAGAGGATAAATTGGTTCCCCCAAAGCTGGCGGAAGGGCCATCAGTGCCGTTAATAATCCACGTACTTTCGGTTTCAGGGAGTTCCATGAAAACATCGTGCAATTTACGAGAAAACCGTTCGACATATTCAAGATTGGCATGTTGTGGGGACTTAATCGCGGTTAATACACTCGATTGGTCTTCAACAGGGGCTAATTCGCGCGGGGCGGATTGGTAAAGCATCGGTAAACTGATGAATACCGCCACGGCAATCACACCTGTTATCCAACGGTTTTTTAACGAAAAGTTCAATAAACGGGTGTAATAGTGTGCCAGTGTAGTGAAGAACTTTTCCGCCATTCGTGCCATGCGGCCTTCATTTTGTTTTGAGTTCAGCATAAAAGAGCTCATGACCGGGGAAAGGGTCAATGCCACGATACCAGACACAATCACCGCACCTGCAAGGGTTAGGGCGAACTCTTTAAACAATGCCCCTGTTAGGCCAGACATCAAACCAATTGGCGCATAAACGGCGGCTAAGGTAATGGTCATGGCAATAACGGGCCCTGCCACTTCTCGGGCACCAATTAAGGCGGCCAATACAGGGGATTTACCTTCTTCGATATGGCGATGGACGTTCTCCACCACTACGATAGCATCATCGACCACTAATCCAATCGCCAAGACCATGGCTAACAAGGTTAACAAGTTGATACTAAAGCCAAAAGCCATCATCAGAGCCGCGGCACCTAACATGGATAATGGGATCGCTAGGATAGGAATAATGACGCTGCGAATCGATCCTAAACACAGGTAAATCACGGCAATAACAATCAGCAAAGCTTCGACTAACGTATTGATAACTTGGTCAATAGAGGCCTTAATAAACCGTGAAGTTTCAAAGGCCATCTCCACTTTCACACCCGGCGGTAGCGTTTTATCAATATCTGGCATTAATTTATTCATGCCATCAACAATGACCAGTGGGTTACCCGTTGGCGTTGCAAACAAGCCAAGGTAAATCGCGGGCTCACCATTCATTAAACCGCTGGTTTCTGTCGAGGCAGCTCCTAGCTCAATGGTTCCCACATCTTTTAAACGAACTAGCCCATTGCCATCGTTGCGGATCACCAAATCGCGGAACTCATCCACATTGGTTAAGTCGGTATTCACATAGACGTTAGAAATGACATACTCACCTTTGACTTTACCCGGTGCGGCTTGGTAGTTATTTTGGCGCACGGCTTGTGCCACATCGGCCGCTGAAAGCCCGCGCCCTGCCAGTTTGTCAGCATCAAGCCACAAGCGCATAGCAAGTTGCTGCCCACCGAATACTTGCACTTTCGCGACGCCTTCGATGGAGGAATACATCGGCTCAACCACGCGAGAAATATAGTCGGTCAACGCAGGGATGGATAAATCGGTACTTGAAAACCCGATATAGGCAACCGCCGTTGATTCCCCAGAAGATAACTCAATGACAGGATCGTACGCTTCTTTCGGCAACTTGTAGCGCACTTGGTTAACTTTCGCCATCACTTGCGTAAGGGCTTGGGTTGAATCACGGTTTAATTCCATACGCACGGTGACAAGGCTGCTGCCCTGCACAGATGACGACGACAGATAATCGACGCCTTCAACCGATGAAACCGCTTGGGCGATAGGCTGGGTAACAAATCCCTGCATTAATTTTGCTGATGCGCCGGGGTATTGCGTGGTGATGGTCACCGTGGCACTTTCGAGCTGTGGGTATTGGCGAATGGGTAATTTGCTCAAGGCAAATAAACCAATCAACACAATTAACGCACTGACCACTAAGGCTAAAACAGGGCGGCGTACAAAAACATCCGTAAATTTCATATCGCCTCCTTATGAACCTTGCTCAGTTTGTGCTGCGGGTTCAGACAACGTATCTTGCGCAACGGGCGTCACCGCAGATCCATTATTGAGGCGCAATTGGCCTGATGTGACCACTTTATCGTTAGCGCTTAACCCATGTTCAATTTCAATTTTGCCATCCCAACGTTGGCCTGTTTTGACGGAAACACGCTTGACGGTCATGGCATCGCCTTCGCCTTCTGTAATAAAGACCGTGTCCCCGTAAGCGGTGTAAGTGACCGCCGTTTCTGGGATAGTGAGCACTTCATTACTGGCTTGGCGAACCACATTCACGTTGGCGTACATACCGGCTTTGAGGGTGCCATCGCTATTTTCTAATGTTGCTTGCAGCGCAACGGTGCGAGACTTACCAATGAGCGGGTCAATAGCGGTGATGCGAGCAGGGAAGGTTTTGTTTGGATAGGCATCCACCGTAACATCAACCACTTGCCCTTGATGTAACTCCGGGGACGCTTGCTCATCTAACGAAAAATTCAGTTTTAACGTTTTGGTATCGACCAGACTTGCGATGGTTTCACCGGGGGTTAAATACTGCCCTTCATGTACTTGGCGAATACCAATTGTGCCATCAAAAGGCGCACGAATGGTTTTTTGCGCAATGAGTGCTTGAGTTTGGCGAATGAGTCCTTGGGCAATATCGCGTTCTGCGCGAGTACTATCGACTTGCGCTTCCGCCACTAAATGCTGTGCAGATAACGAGCTTGTTCTTTGATATAAGCGTGCTGCATTGCGCATCTGCGCTTGGTAGCGAGATAAATCGGCTTGCTCCACCGCATCGTTAAGTTGGACTAAAACTTGGCCTTTTTTAACCTGTTGGCCAGATTCAAAGGCGATATTGGTAATACGGCCATTCGTTTCTGCTGCTACTTGCACTTGGCTACCTGCTTCGAGTTCCCCGACACCATAAAACGTCCGTGGCGCAGTATCTAAACTGACTGGAGCGAGAGCAACTTTGGTTGGTGGATATTGATAAGCGGCTTTTTCACCTTCATCGTTTTGTGCATACGTCGAATAAATGGCGCTACCGCCCCCTGCTGCGATCAAAATAGTACACAGTGTGATTATTGTTTTTTTACTCATTTAATTTTCCTTCTATTTCTGCGTTTTCAGCGCGAAATAAAGACGGCGAAAATGCCCTGCAATTGCCACCGCCATTAACCCACCAATGACGGCAATATGTTCAATAGCCCAAAACATGGCGATTTGCGCTTGTTCTCCCGTGTAACTCCAAAAAGTGTGCACAATCACAATAGTGAGGAACAAAAAGACGGCAAGTGCTCCTGTTGCAAGCCATAACAAGCGGTTAAGTAACACGAGAACCGAACCAATTAGCATCACGGCGGCAGAGGCAATATTGAAGAACCAATCTGGATGCAGGCCAGCTGCACGCATTTCAGCGAGACTATTTTCATAGTTAAGTACTTTGGCTAACCCAGATGAAATAAATAAAACCAAGATTAGTAAGCGAGCAACAAACCATAAGCTATTGCTTTCTAACATTTTGGCGATCACCAATGGCATGAACCTATCCCCTTTCAAAAAATAACGTCAATTGACAAAGACACAGGGTCGCACTATAAAACCTTAAGTTAAGTTGAGGTCAAGAGAAGGTAAGCAAAAATGGCAGATAAAGACACAAAAGCGATAAAACCCCACAAAAATGGGGAAATAAATATTGATCCTACAAGGGCATTAACGGTTGGTGAGGTTGCAAAACGAGCAGGTGTAGCGGTTTCAACTGTACATTTTTATGAGTCAAAAGGGCTCATTCAAAGTACCCGTACACACGGTAATCAGCGACGGTTTCCCACAGTTGTTTTGCGTTATATTGCCATTATTAAGGTCGCGCAAAGTACAGGTATTCCATTACAAGAAATCCAAGAGGCATTAGGGCGCTTCCCCGCAAATAGTGCGCTAACATCGGAACAGTGGAAAGAGATGTCCACCCAATGGCGTGTTTCGTTAGATAAACGAATTCGGCAGCTCACGCGTTTACGTAATGAATTGGATAACTGTATTGGTTGCGGCTGCTTATCGTTAAGTGATTGCCCGTTACGTAACCCTGATGACGTATTAGGGAAAAAAGGCCCGGGCGCCCGAATTTTAGAGCGACCTTAAATAACCATAAAATCCTGTCCTGTCATTAATCACACTTTTCATTTTTTGGATAGCTGCTGCGAAAAGCGGCTATTTCCCTTCATATATCATCGCTTTGTTGACTAAATTGCCGCACTGGGTGGATATTTTTTGCGCCTAGCGGCTACAGCTTTTCGCTCATTCTGCGTAATTATCAGTCATGTTAATTTTTTGTGAATTCATTGTAATAAAATGAGAGCGAAAAGAGGGCGTCAAAGATGAAAGGTTTGAATAACAAAATTGCAATTGTGACTGGGGGCGCGACCAAAATTGGCGCAACAGTGGCAAAAGTGCTGAGTAGTTATGGTGTTAAAGTCACTATTTTTGATATTGACGCCGCCAATGGTGAAAAAGTCGCACAAAGTGAGCCACACATTGATTTCTTACCTGTGGATATCACTGACGACCAACAACTTAAACAGGGCATTGACCGCGTTGCGCAAAAGTATGGGCAACTCGATTTTTTGGTTAATCTGGCCGCAACTTACCTTGACGAAGGCCAGTCATCCTCACGACAAGACTGGTTAACTGCGTTAAATATCAACGTGGTGAGTGCGGTTATGGCTGCGCAATTTGCTAAAACGCATTTTGTGAAAGCGGGTAAAGGCGCCATCGTCAACTTTACCAGTATTTCGTCTTCTGTTGCTCAAACAGGCCGCTGGCTCTACCCCGCATCGAAAGCCACCATATTGGAGGTCACTCGCAGTCAAGCGATGGATTATGCCGAAGACGGCATTCGTGTGAATTCTGTTTCCCCCGGCTGGACATGGTCCCGTGTGATGGATGAAATCACCGGTGGCGACCGCCAAAAAACAGACCGTGTTGCCGCGGATTACCACTTACTTAAACGCGTGGGCGACCCTGAAGAGGTGGCTCAAGTTGTTGCGTTCCTACTTTCTGATCTGGCGAGTTTTGTGACTGGCGCAGATTACTCTGTCGATGGCGGTTACTCCGCTATGGGGCCTGAACAGGCTAAACCTGCAATTCCCCGTCTTGCACAATAAGACACCATTTAAACTTTGCTGAGGAAAATACTATGCGTCGTATTGCTATCGTAGGTGGTGGTCAAGCGGGTATGCCGTTGGCCTTAGGCCTGTTAGATAAAGGTTATGAAGTGACGGTTGCCACAAATCGCACGCCGGATGATGTTAAAAATGGTCGCGTGATGTCGAGCCAATGCATGTTTGATATTTCGCTGCAATTTGAGCGTGATTTAGGGATTAACTTTTGGGAAGACAAATGCCCACCTGTTGAAGGGATTGGTTTTACCGTTCCTCATCCTGAAAAAGCGGGTGAAAAAGCGATTTCTTGGCGCTCGCGCTTAGATAACTACGCACAAGCCGTCGATCAGCGTATCAAAATGCCGTATTGGATGGAGCTGTTTTCAGCACGTGGCGGCAATTTACGTATTGAAGATGTTGGCGTTGCTGAGCTGGAGCGTTTGGCTGAAACCCATGACCTTGTTGTGCTGGCAGGGGGGAAAGGGGAAATTGTTAAGCTGCTTGAGCGCGATGAAACTCGTTCGCCATATGATAAACCTCAACGTGCTTTGGCACTGACGTATGTGCACGGCATGTTACCGACACCTGAATACTCCCAAGTGTCGTTTAACTTGATCCCCGGTGTTGGTGAATACTTTGTGTTTCCATCCTTAACCAACAGTGGTGATTGCCACATTATGGTTTTCGAGGGTATTCCGGGTGGTCCAATGGATCAGTGGGGTGAGGCTCGTACTCCACAAGAACACTTGGCGTACAGTAAAAAAATCCTCAACACCTATCTACCTTGGGAAGCGGATCGCTGTCGTAATATCGAATTAACGGATGATAACGGCATTTTAGCTGGGCGCTTTGCACCAACGGTGCGCAAGCCGGTATTAACCCTGCCATCGGGCAAAATTGTGTTTGGTTTAGGGGATGCGTTAGTGACGAACGACCCATTAACAGGGCAAGGTTCGAATAACGCGACCAAGGCTTGCAAAGTCTACTATGACGCAATTCTCGCCCACGGTGATAAACCCTATACCGCACAGTGGATGAACGACACTTTCGAACAGTTCTGGAAGTATGGTCGCCATGTTGTGGAATGGACAAACTCATTATTAGCGCCACCAGAGCCACATATTCTGCATCTGTTAGGTGCAGCCCAGCAATTGCCATCCCTCGCACACACCATCGCGAATGCCTTTAACTACCCGCCAGTACTGTTCCCATGGTGGAAAGATGGTGCGGCATGTGAGGCCTACATTCAATCACAAATGATGGAAGAAGCCCGCGCTTAACGGGGAGGATTGACTATGTCTATGATTGCAGAGGATACATTCATGTGCGAAAGGGAATGGGGTCATACCGAATTTGAATCTAAAACCTTGCGCAACTTGCTCGGGTGCTACCCAACAGGGGTCGCAATCGTGACAACACGCACCGCAGATGGCCGTGATGTGGGGTTAACCATTAACTCGTTTGCGTCGTTATCACTCGACCCACCATTGGTTTTATGGAGTTTAGTGAATCATTCACCAAACTTAGCGGTATTTCGTGATTGCGCCCATTTCACCATCAATATCTTAGGACACGGGCACCAAGAACTTGCTATGCGCTTTGCGAATCCACGCATAGAAAACAAGTTTGAAGATGTGGCTATTCATTTAACCCCTGAAGGCATACCTGCATTGCACGGCGCTATTGCTACATTGGTTTGTGAAAATCATAAGCAGGACACCATCGGCGACCACTTATTGATGGTGGGGCATGTGCGTCGTATCGGTAGTGAAACAGGGAAACCTCTAGTATTCCATGGCGGTGGCTTTACCGCTTTACATGAATCGCCGTTGGCGTAGGAGAAACACCATGAATCAGCAAGCATTGATGACATTCGCGAAAGAATTACAGCAAGGCAATATTCAGGTTGTCGATCTAACACAAACCTTATCGCCATCATTCCCTGCGCTGCAATTACCTGAGCAGTTTGGGCAGGTGTGGTCGTTCAGTATGGAGCAAATCTCCCGTTACGATGATAACGGCCCAGCTTGGTATTGGAATAACTTTAGTTGCGGTGAACATACCGGTACGCACTTTGATGCCCCTATTCATTGGATCAGTGGTAAAGACCAAGCGAATAACACGGTTGATACCATTCCTGTTGAAAACTTTGTTGCCGCAGCCGTGGTCGTTGATGCGAGCAAAGAAGTAGCGCAAAACTCTGACTGGGTGCTAACGGTCGAGTTTTTGCAAAAATGGGAAGAAAAGCACGGCAAAATACCTAAAGCGGCTTGGGTACTTTTTAGAACGGATTGGTCGAAAAAAGCAGATGATCCAGCAGCTTATGTGAGCATGCGTGAAGATGGTGCCCACACGCCGGGGCCGTCTCAAGAAGCTGTCGAATGGCTTATTCATGAGCGTGATGTGAAAGGGTTTGGTGTTGAAACCATTAATACGGATGCAGGGCAATCTTACAGCTGGCCTGTGCCTTACCCATGCCACACTTTAATGCATGGTAATAATAAATATGGCCTACAGTGCTTGAAAAATCTCGATAAATTACCGCCTACAGGTGTGGTAATTGTTGCGGCTCCGCTGAAAATTGAAGGTGGGTCAGGCAGCCCATTACGCGTCTTGGCACTAGTGGGGTGAGGTATGGCAACACTTTCTAACCCACAAGTGATCGTCGTTGGTAGCGGGATGAATTCCTTGATGTGCGCGGCTTTGCTGGCAGTGCGCGGAAAATCGGTGTTGGTGTTAGAACGAAATGACTGCTTAGGCGGTTGTATTCGGACTGAAAATTTATTTGAAGGGTATACCCATGATCTGCTTTCTTGCTGGTATTCACTGTTTGTTGGCAGCCCCGGCTATCAAGAACTCGAACCGCACTTGAAAAAGTATGGATTAGAGTTTGCCCAATGCGACTATTCAACAGGGCTAGTCCAACCCGATGGGCAGTCTATTGCGCTGAAGCGGGATGTTGCTGAGGCCGCGAAACAGCTCGATCTCATTGCGCCTGGTGATGGGGTAGCATTTCGTAAAATGGCAGACAAATTATTCACCCAAGATGCGGCGCTCACATTTGGTTTATTAGGGCAAAACCCTTATAGCGGCGGTATGTTAAAGCTGCTGTTTTCCGAATGGCGTAAACGCGGTGTCGATGGGTTATTGGATTTTGCTAAATCAGGTGTGGAAAGCTTTCGCCGCTGGTCCGAACGCGAATTGCAGCATGATTTTAGCCGCGCGTTGATGGCGCCATGGGTACTTCACACCGGGTTAGGGCCTGATGAAGCGAGTTCGGCGCTAATTGGTAAATTAACCTTCGCTGCCGTTGTTGCTGGTGGGATGCCTGTCGTGAAAGGTGGCAGTTATCGCATCGTTGAGGCTTTTGCGAAAGTGATTGAAGCTCATGGTGGTGAGCTCAAAACGGGGATGCACGTCGAAAAAGTGGTGACGCAAGGTGAGGGGAAAAATAGCCGTGCGATGGGTGTTATCGTCAATGGACAAATGATCCAAGCTACAGAAAGTGTGGTGTGTAACGTCACCCCAACGCAACTGTATGGCTCATTACTTGATAATGTCTCACCTCAAGTGATGGAAAAGGCGAAAGGTTACCGCTATGGCCGCGCAGGGATGCAAATTCACTTTGCATTAAGTGCACCGCCTCCTTGGTGCAACCCTGAATTATTAAATGTTCCACTCGTTCATTTTACGGAAAGCATGGAACAGGTTTGTTTATCCGTAACTCAAGCGAACAATGGCTATCTACCTGAAAAACCAACATTTGGGATTGGGCAACCGACTGCATTAGATCCCAGCCGTGCCCCTGATGGTGGGTGGATCTTATGGATCCAAATGCAAGAATTGCCAAGGCGCTTAAAAGGGGATTCAGCAGGGGAAATTACTATCCCCGATGATGGGCGGTGGAATGAGGAAGTGCGTGAAGGGGTTGCAGATAGAATTCAGCAACGTTTAGAACAGGTTATGCCTGGTTTTTCTTCGCTGATCGTGGGGCGTAAAGCTATTTCGCCAGCGGATCTGGAAAACTATAACTGTAATCTTGTTGGTGGCGATCCTTACTCAGGAACGTGTTCACCGGATCAATTCTTCTGGCTACGGCCTTTTGCGGCATCAGGCCAAACAAAAACACATCAAACAGCGGTTAAAAACCTTTTTCATATTGGCGCATCAACACATCCGGGTCCCGGTCTTGGCGGGGGTTCTGGTTACCTTGTTGCGCAAAAACTGACGAAAAAATAGGACAAAAATAAAACGCAAGGGAACTGCGAGATAACAGGCAAAGCACACACAGTAAGACAACCCACTATGGCAGGAAACATGATGAATAAAAAAACAATCAGTAAGCTTGTTGCAGGTTCGTGTCTCAGCGTACTTTCGTTTGGCGCCCTTGCGACGGAAGGGGGCGGGTTGGGTATCTATCCCGATGGGCTTGAAAACTTTATGTCGGGTGCATTACCCCCGCCCGGTGTACATGTGCTGATGTATGGTGGGAATGCGCACTATGACAGCGTTCGTGATAATAAAGGGGATAAAATCCCAATTCCTGGATTTAGCGTGAATGTGAATGTATTGGCGCCCCGCTTAATTTGGGTAACAGATCAAAAAATATTGGGCGGCGATTTAGCTTTCCATACCATCGTGCCGTTATTGGATGTGACCGCAAAAGCCGCGGGCAAAAAAGACACTAGCCGTGGATTAGGCGATGTGACATTCGGGCCTGCTTTGGGTTTCCACCCTTCTGCGGATTTACATTATGTGGTGGGTTTAGATGCCTATGCACCGACAGGGAAATACAGTAAAACAGACCCTTCTAGTCTAGGTAAAAACTATTGGGCATTACAACCGGTATGGGCGATTAGCTATATCCCCCCTGTTGGCGTGAATGCTGATTTAAAAATGATGTATGATTTTAACTTTCGCAATAACGATACCAAAACTCGTTCAGGGCAAGCTTTCCACGCTGATTATGGTTTAGGTTGGGGGTTCGGCAATGGCTGGGTAGCAGGGATTGGTGGTTACGCATTTTGGCAAACAACGGATGATAGCGGCCCTAATTCTGCCCAAGGAAAAGCCCGCGCTTATTCCATCGGCCCTTCAATTCGCTATGCAAATCCACAAGGTTGGTTATTTACCGCTAAATGGGAAAAAGACTTTGAAGTGAGAAACCGTCCAGAAGGTTCACAAATTTATTTAAAAGCATCGATTCCTTTCTAGTTATATTATTATTTTTTTTGCTTATACGCCATATATGATTAAGTCTTATATGGCGTTTTTTTATAGTTAATTATACGTGGTTCTATAATTGTTTAAATTTTAAAATTAACATTTTATAGTGGAATCACGTATATATTAAATCAAAAGAAATGGTATGCATTTCATTTCAAAAATATATATATTCAAGGGGGTTTACTTATTTCTTGTTAATATCAATCTTTATTAGTTTGAATAATTAAGTTTTTATAACTTATTGTTTAATATGTTTTTTGTTTGATTAATTAATTGATTCGTTAAATAAATAAAATAAAAAATTTTATTTATTTATAAGTTGTGTATTATTATAAAAGTCATCCAGACATTAACTGTTTAAATCTGGTTGTTTATTGCGGTATTAAAATAAATATTAGTTTTCAAAGTATTAAAATAGAAACATTTGCTAACAGATTATGACAATTAAATGGATTTTAAAACCCCAGTTAATTAATAAGTCAGCATCCGTTTTATAATTTAATTAAAGGAATTAACCATGAAAAAACTATTATTAACCGTATTTATTACTACTGGTTGCTTATCTATTAATTCATTTGCAGCAACAGATAAAGTCGCGGGTGGGCAAGTTAACTTTTACGGAAAAGTGACTGATATTTCTTGCACGGTATCAGTAGATGGACAAGGAAGTAATGCTAGCGTGTATTTAGCGCCAGTTTCAATTAAAGAAGTTAAAGCCGCCGCGGCACATACTTATTTAAAACCAAAGTCATTTGTTATTGATGTCACCAATTGTGTACAAACTGCCACATCAACACGTGCGGATGTAGATGTGAATTTAAAAATGGACAGAATTGGCGTTTATTGGGATGGTGGTAACATCTTACAAAGCCCCCCTGCTGGTGCTGAAGGGTACTTAGCCAATACAGAATCAACAGGCGCTAAAAATATCCAACTGGTACTTGCAACCAAAGGTGGAACTACCTTAACGGGGACCAAAATTATACCCGGTGATCCTAGCCAAGCAAAAGTCGCGAGTGATTTAGCCTCAATTAAAGATGGTGCTCGTTTTACTTATTTCATTGGTTATGCCGCGCCAGTGCCTGCAACGGTAACAACAGGTTTAGTTAATAGCTATGCGACCTATGAAATAACCTATAACTAATTTTTTATAGGTTTATTTGTTATCTCAAGCGGTAGTTAAAACTACCGCTTATAAGAGGGGAACAAATGAAATTATTGAACGTATTGAAAGTATTGAGCTTATTCATAGGTTTTATTAGCCAGTTTGTTTTTGCGGACAATATTATTGTTAATGGGACGCGTTTTATTTACGCTGAAAATGACAAGGAAATTACCATTCAATTAAACAATACAGCAAATCGCCCCGCGGTTGCACAAATATGGCTTGATGAAGGTAATTCAAAGGCACTTCCTGAAACAATCAAAACACCATTTCAAATTATGCCACCTATTTCTAAGTTATCAGCCGGTGGTGGTCAAACAATACGTATTAAGTTGATTGATAAATCACAATTATCCACAGATAAAGAAACATTATATTGGCTAAATTTATTAGATATTCCTCCTATTACTAAATCAGAGAAAAATGCCGATCAAAATATGTTGCAGCTTGCAATTCGTTCTCGCTTTAAATTTATGTATCGCCCTAATAAATTAGGAAGCCGAGAGTTAGCTCCTGAAAATTTGCAAGTATCAGGGGGGAATGGAACTCTTCAAATCAAAAATCCAACACCATTTTTTATTACCGTAACAACGGTCAATACAGATAGTAGTACATTAAATTTAGAAGGATTTATGTTGTCTCCAAATGAGACGAAAACAATAAAAATTCGAGGGGTAGTGAGTGTTGGAGAAAGCCTAACGATAAATAACATTAATGATTATGGCGCAGAGGTTCCAGCAAAAATAAAAGTGCACTAATTAGGTACAGGGATGAACATGCGAGATAAAAAAAAGAAAACTATTTTTTTCACATTATCAATGATACCAACTTTTTTCTGGGGAAATCATGTTCAAGCGGAAGAACAAGACGTAGATGAAATTTATGAATTTAATAGCGGGTTTATTGTTGGTGGTGAAAACAACATTGATTTAACACATTTTAATGAAAATGAGTTAAGAGAAGGTACTTACTCCATTGATATTTATGTAAATAAAAATTGGAAAGGTCGTCATGAAATACAATTACGTCGTAAGGGTAATGATGGCATGGGAGCCTGTTATAACAATAAATTGCTAATGAGTCTCGCAATAGATACAAATGCACTAAATAATACCTTAAGCCAAAGTGAACATTGCAACTCGCTGAAGGAATGGAACTCAGATAGCAATATCAAAGAAACCTTTGAACCAACCAGCCTCCGATTAGACCTAACATTTCCTCAAATTTATATCATTCAATCTCACGCAAGTTATGTTCCCCCTGAATTTTGGGATACAGGAATTCCTGCATTAAATACATCTTACCAAGCTAATTTCTATAGTAATAACCTTTCTAGCTCATCAGTAGATCATTATTCCATGTTCTATATGGGTGTGAATTCAGGTTTTTCATACAAAGGTTGGCAACTAAAACATATTGGCAATGCAACGTGGCAAGAGGGAGATAGTTTTAAGTGGGATAGTAATCAAACCTACCTACAAGCCCCCCTTGTCCCGATTAAATCGACAATGACATTAGGGCAATTTTATACACAGGGTAATATATTTGATAGCGTGAGTTTACGGGGTGTAAAGATTGCAACGGATGACAGTATGTATCTCGATGGTGTGGCAAATTATATCCCTGAGATACGTGGTATTGCACAAAGTAATGCATTAGTGACAGTACGACAAAATAACACAGTTATTTACCAAACCTCTGTTCCACCTGGGCCCTTTAATTTACAAGATGTGAATCCTTCAGGTTATGGAAATGACTTAGAGGTAACGATCAAGGAAGCTGATGGAAGTGAAAATTCATTTTCTGTACCTTATTCATCGTTAACTCAATTGTTAAGGCCCAAATTTACACGCTACCAAGTTTCTGCTGGAAAATTAGATCAAAATGCTTATCGTCATCGCCCCTATATTATTCAAGGGACATTGCAACATGGCTACAATAATTATTTTACATTTTACACTGGGATCAATGCTTATGATGACTACCAAGCGTATATGCTGGGCACAGGGATTAATACAAAAATTGGCGCTTTGGCTTACGATGTTACTAGTGCAAAAACCAAAACAGAAAATAGCGATAAAAATGGCTTCAAACATCAATTAACACTTAACAAATTATTTTCAGAGACAAAAACAAATTTTATTGTCAGTGGAAATATCAACTCGAGTGAGTCTTACTATGATTTGAATGAGTCACTCTATTTAATTGATAATGAAAAAAATCATACAAATAATCGCCTAAGGCATGAAAAGAAAAGCATAAATTATACCGTTAACCAAGAGTTGCCTGACCAATATGGCGGTTTTTATTTTACGGGGCGAATGTCGTATTATTGGGACGATAGCCGTTCGGAAAAACAGTATCAGTTTAATTATTATAATCGTTTTGACCGGTTATCTTACTCTGTCGCTTTTATGCGGCTTTATTCTGATAATAATCATAATAAAAAAGACGATAGAATCAGTATTAATCTCAGTTATCCATTATATTTTGGTGATAATCGCCAGATATCCTTGACGTCAAATACCATTTTTAACAACTCCACATTTGAGGCAACGCAGCTTGGTATTAATGGGGCTTTTGATGAGGAAAATAATTGGGTCTATGGAATTAACTCATCATTTTCAAATAACAGCAATAATAATGTTGCTCTCAATACGGCCTACCGAACGTCTTATTCTTCTCTAAATGCGAATTATAGTCATGGAAAACGCTATCGTCAGTACGGGATGGGGGCAAATGGTTCGATGGTTATTCATTCTGAAGGAATAACTTTTTCACCAAATACATCTCAAACGATGGCACTTATTGAAGCTAAAGATGCTCAAGGTGCAGCCATTGTGGGATCCCCTGGAACATATATTGATGGGAATGGTTATGCTTTAGCCTCATATATGCGGCCATACCGTGTTAATACCATTGAATTGGATCCTAAAGGGAGCTCTGAAGATATTGTCTTCACAAACACCCTTAAAAATATTGTGCCCTATGAAGGCAGTATCGTAAAAGTCAGCTTTGATACCAAAATGGAAAAAACAAATGTAATTGAAATAAAAAGAAACAATGGTAGGCCTTTACCTTTTGGTGCCGATATTAAAAATATTCACGGAGAGTCAATTGGCAGCGTAGGGCAAGGAAGTAATGTCTTTATTACTGGGGAATATGAAGGTAAAGCCACAGTAATTTGGCATGAAGGTGAATGTTCATTTTTTATCAATAAGCAGAGTGAATTGAATAGGGGTATGATATGCGAATAATATATTTATATTATTTTTCTGCTGTTTTTGCCGTCAGCGCGCCAGTATTAGCCGATTGTACTCGTTCTTCAGTTCCTCCCGTTGATATTAATATGGAATTGGGGCGTGTCGTCGTGAGTCCTGATCTTCCTGTTGGGACAATCATACGTGAAAGAACATGGAGTATGGATACAGCAACAGTACCTTGGGGGGAATGCACTGGTGGCACAATTTTAGATGCTAACATTGTGGTAAACAAGCCGATGTCAGGGGACAATATTATTGAAACAAATGTTCCGGGAATCGGTCTTAGGTTTAGGCGTGATGCTGATGGCGGTAATATCAAAATTACGTATCCGGGGCACTATACTGTACCGGGCAATGGACTTAAAAATGTTGTTTTAGCAGGTTCAACATTTACGATCCAAGTGATAAAAACAGCTGAAATCACAGGTTCGGGCTCCATTCATCAAGGTGAATATACCCGATATGGATATTTACCTGATTCTATATCACCAGCATTAATTACTCGATTAACAGCGGATGCAATTACGATAATTTCTCCTTCATGTAAGATTACCTCAGGTGTAAATCAAAACGTGATAATGCGTTCAGTGAAAAAAAGTGAATTTTCAGGTATCGGTTCTGTTGCGGGTTCAACGCCATTTTCGATTAATATGTTATGCAGTGGCGGTGTGAATATCGCGAATACATCGAATGTTTATATGTCTTTCAATGGCGAGCTTGCTGCTGATACAGTGAAAAACCAAGGTGTATTGAAAAATAGCTCGTCAGAACTCCAAGCTGCGGATGGTGTTGGTGTACAAGTTTTAACTGAAGAAGATAAACCATTAGAATGGGACAAAGAATATTTGGTTGGTAGCGTTGGAATTCAACAAGAAAAAACAATTAATCTTAATTACATAGCAAAATATTACCAATATAAAAAAGAAATATCTCCAGGGAAAATTCAAGCAAAAATGATATTTAATATATCTTACGATTAGTAAATTCCCCTATAAAAACTCATTGGCAAAGATGCCACTAAAATAATTATTTTTTAGTGGCTTTTTTATTTGTTTAGAATTTTAAACAAATTACTTATATTGAATATATATGTTTTTAATATGAAAAGGGTTTTTATTTTAAACTAAATGGTGTTTTTTATTTTCTCTTACCTATTTAGAAGTAAGCTAAGTTGACTAAATGTAATTGTTTATTAAAAACTGTATTGACATATTAATTTAACTTAGTATCATTCTGCCTCGAAATAAAGACCGATTATCATACTCTTTTAAATACGTATCTATTCCTATATGAGATGCTATTTTGGCTATTGGCTGAATTATCTTAATTACCTTAATGTTTAATTAATTGAAAATTAATCAATTTTTAAGATTGAGAGGTGAGTTTATTGTATGTGATTTATTGGTCATCGATAAAGCCTTTATAAGGTTAAGATTAATTTATCAAATAGAGTGACTTATAATGAAATATATTTTTTTCGTATTCTTTTCTTTTTTTTCTATCATTACACACAGCACAGAAAATAATGGGGGGATAGTCAATTTTGGTGGGTATGTATTTGAAAGTCCTTGTGAATACAATAGGGATATCAATGCAATTACATTGTCTTGTTATGAACAAGGTAATGAAAAAAATTATTCCTTTAAATTATCTGCATTAAATGAGAGTGAAAAAAAATTATCTTCTATAAAAATTTCTGATATTAATTTATCAAAGATATATCTAGACTCAGCAATTACAACTATTTCTTATAGGTAATTTTTCTTATAAAATATTACTTATCCAAATTGAAACTTTTTAATTTATTTTCATTTTTTGTCTCTAGATTAGATATCCCCCTCTATAGGTTAGGTTAAAAGAGGGGGACTTTTTTCTAAGGCCACACATAGCATTTTGATATTACTGATTATTCTAATAATAATATAAATTACGGGTATTAGGCTTTTTTCATACTTTGGCTCGGTGATTCACCGTAACGCTGCTTATATTCAGCACTAAAGCGTCCCATATGTGCAAAACCCCAGCGCAGAGCTACCCCAGTGACATTACTGGCTTCTCCTGATAATAATTCTGCCCGCACACGTTCCATGCGCAAATCACGTAAATATTGCATGGGGCTGATATCTAAAAACTCTTTAAAACCCGCATATAAGCTACGTAAACTGACACCTGCTATATGCGCTAATTGCTCAACTGTAATTGGCTCATGCGCATGGGCTTCTAAGTATTCTTGCACTCGGCGAACATGGCGAGGGCGAATAGTCGCTCTGCGCATACCTGAATCTTCAGTGTAATTGTGAACATGTGTAGAAAGCAGCGTAACAGAAACCAATTGCTCGACTTGTGTAGCAATTAATTTATGTTGGAGAAGATCCGGTGTTCGTGTGGCACATTCAATCAGGTAATTCATTAAAGTGCGCCATTCTATACAGGATTGCCACGCAAAACCCAATTCAAATACGAGTGGTTTATCGAGGGTATGGCCGAGTTGGCCAACTAACGATCTCTCTAGTAATGATCGCGAAATTCTCAACATGCATTGATCGTTATCGCTATTCCAACGCATGGTTGTTGATTCTTCAGGGCTAAGTAATGATGCCATTTGTGGTGTAGATTCTAACCGTTTTCCACCACTTTCAATAATTGCACTACCTGCAAGGGGCATTTGTAAAAGGAAAAAATCTTCTAGTTTGCCGGGGGCAATGGCAACGTCTGCACCATAGCGTAAGCGGCTTAAGGAAATATCACCCATAGGAATATAATGCATGCGAGCATCAAGACGTTGATGGGGATTGAGTAAGTGAAATTGATGCGGTTTCATCACTCGGCCAACCATTGATTTTATTTCTTCAGGATCAGCGGATGTAAATAACAAACGTTCTGACGAACAGATCTGATTTTCAATCTGAGGTGCAGATGAGTGGGACCACGAGTTGCTCAACATCGGAGGTACCTCCAAAATTAATCACCAGCCATTCCCTTGTGATTGACTTAGGTACTGGCTTGGCTATTTTTGCTTATTATAGGTTTTCTCAATTAATTCAATTAATTATTATATTTATGACAAAAATAGTTCAGGTTTTTATTAAGTATATTTTGTTACATTTATGATGGTGCTTAATTGTTAGTCTATTAACATTTTATTAAAGTAATTTTAACTAAATGTTAATTGAACATATCATAAACAATTTTGCTTACCTAGCTAATTATGTGCAAAAACTATCCATAAAGTGCAAAAAATCAGAAACAGTGTGGTTATTGTGATAGCTGTAACAATATAAAAAATAAAGTTATTTTATTTATTAATTAGTAAAATATATATGATTAATCATGTTATTGTCTCTGTTTGTATTTATGATTTATGGTTGTTTGGTTGAATTGTCTAGAATAAATAAATTTACCGGACTAAATGACTAATCCCTTTTTTATTATAGGGGTAATTGGCTGTGACTTCATGATTTTACGCACTTTTTATATATTCCATTCTATCATCCTCATTAAGCTATTCTTGCTATTAATAACTATTTACCTCTTGTTTTTATAAGCAATTTATCCTCTATGTGCAGGGCTTATCCAGTCTCTGCATAAATCCAATTTGCATGATTAATCATGGATTGACGTTTAATTAACAAAAAGGATACAACTAAGAAACACAAAAAATAAAAGAAACGTTCTGACGTTGACTGGTGAGGTTAAAATGGCTGAGCGCTCGTTTGTTCAAGAAGTTCAAAAATTACGACAAGGGCAAGGTGAGGTCTTCAGCGGTGAAGGTATCCTTGCAGTGACAAAAGCCTTGTTAGAGTCCGGTGTTTCCTATGTTGCAGGGTATCAGGGAGCACCCATTTCACATTTAATGGATGTCCTGGCAGATGCGCAGGATATTCTGTCTGAATATGGTATTCGTTTTGAAAATAGTGCAAGCGAAGCCACCGCCGCCGCGACGCTAGCCGCTTCTGTTAATTACCCTTTACGTGGTGCGGTTACGTTCAAAGCAACAGTTGGGACAAACGTTGCTTCCGATGCACTTGCAAACCTAGCATCAGGCGGTGTGTTAGGTGGTGCGTTGATTATTGTTGGGGAAGATTACGGTGAAGGTTCCTCAATTATGCAAGAACGTAGCCATGCTTTTGCGATGAAATCACAGATGTGGTTACTCGACCCTCGCCCGAATTTACCTTCGATTGTTCAAGCCGTTAAAGATGGTTTTGATTTGTCTGAGGCCAGTAATACGCCCGTTATGCTGCAAATGCGCATTCGTTCATGTCACGTTCATGGCCAATTTGTGTGTGCGGAAAACCAGCATCCTAAATTTACAGTTAAAGACGCACTTGAAAACCCAACGAGAGATGTGAGTCGGATTGTGTTACCACCTGCGAGTTTTTTACATGAAAAAGAGAAAATTGAAGCACGCTGGCCAGCTGCCGTTAGGTTTATTCAAGAGCGCGAATTAAATGAGTTCTTTTCTGAGGATGCAGACGATGTCGGTATTGCATTACAAGGTGGTTGTTATAACACACTGATCCGCGCGCTTAACCAAATTGGTTTAGCGGATGTGTTCGGTAATAGCAAAATTCCGCTATATGTAATGAATGTGGCTTACCCATTGATTGACGATGAATTTGAACGTTTTTGCAGTAATAAAAAGGCGATTTTAGTGCTGGAAGAAGGGCAGCCTAACTTTGTTGAGCAGAATGTTGCCAATATTTTGCGTCAGCGGAATATCGATATCGAATTACACGGCAAAGATATGTTACCGATGGCGGGAGAATACAACACTGCTACAGTGCTTGCTGGATTACGTTCTTTTTTTGAACGGCATGGAAAAATAGAACCTCAAGTCAAAGCAGCCGCGAAACAAATTCGTATTCCAACAATTAATATTGCGGCTGGGCAAGCTGAAGAATCTTTACCTGAATACGTCAACGCCGCAGAACCAACACTTGATGAAACTGTACATGCGCGCCCACCAGGGTTTTGTACGGGTTGCCCTGAAAGGCCTATTTTTACGGCTATGAAACTGGTCGAGCGTGAGCTTGGCGAACACCATGTTAGCGCCGATATCGGCTGCCACTTATTCTCTATTCTCCCACCATTTAACCTCGGTAATACAACGATGGGTTATGGCTTGGGCGGAGCAGGTGCTGCGGCATTAAATGCCAAAGCAGGGAAACGCGCAATTTCAGTGATGGGCGATGGTGGTTTTTGGCATAACGGCTTAACCAGTGGTATTGCTAATAGCGTGTTTAACCGTAGCGATAACTTAACCATTGTTATTGATAACAGCTATACATCAGCAACGGGTGGGCAAGATATTCTCTCCTCTACAGCGCTGAACCCAACTCGCAGTACAGGCCATGAAATTGAAAAGGCCGTCAAAGGGGTCGGTGTGAATTGGGTGAAAACCATCAAACGCACTTATGACCTAAAAACAATGACTAACACATTACGTGAAGCGTTGACGACAGATGAAAAAGGGCCAAAGGTGCTGATTGCGCAAAGCGAATGCATGTTAAACCTGCAGCGCCGCGAAAAGAAAAAGGTTCGTAATGACGTAGCCGCAGGTAAACGAGTTGTGCGTGAGCGCTTTGGTGTTGACCCTGACACCTGCACTGGGGATCACTCCTGTATTCGTCTTTCTGGTTGCCCGTCTTTATCAATAAAACCGAATCCAGATCCATTAAGAACAGACCCTGTTGCTACGGTGATGGATAGCTGTGTGGGATGCGGTTTATGCGGCGAGGTTTCACACGCAGCTGTTTTATGTCCTTCATTTTTTAAAGCTCAAATTATTACTAACCCAAATCGCTGGGACAAGCTACGCCATCGTGTTCGCGGTTGGTTTATTGGTTATTTGCAACGTCGTGATGCACGTCGTCGTGAAGAACTCAGTTTCTAAGGGGGAACGAATGCTTTCATCTCCATCATCAATCGCGCTACAGCCCATTAAAATCGCCATTTTAGCGATGGGGGGCGAGGGCGGTGGCGTTCTCGCCGATTGGATTGTTAATTTAGGCGAAGAGAATGGTTATTTCGCACAAACCACCTCCGTTCCGGGTGTTGCTCAGCGTACTGGTGCAACGATTTATTATGTTGAATTGTTCCCCGGCGCTGATAACCCAGAAACGCCTGCACCTGTTTTGGCATTGATGCCAATGCCAGGTGATGTGGATGTCGTTCTTGCCTCCGAACTCATGGAGGCGGGTCGCTCTGTTCAGCGCGGTTTTGTCACACCAGAACGCACAACGTTAATTAGCTCCACACACCGTGTTTACTCGATTGCTGAAAAGTCAGCGATGGGTGACGGCCGTGTTGATAGCCAAGCATTGATCCGCCATGCAGGCCTCGCGGCTCGCCAATTCATTCACTTTGATATGGCTCAAGCGGCCCAAGAAAGCGGTAGCGTGATCAGCGCAGTATTATTTGGTGCTTTATTTGGCTCCGGTGTTTTACCTTTTAGTCGCGTACAATTTGAAGAAACCATTGTGCGCGGCGGTGTTGGGGTAAAACCTAGCCTACGTGCTTTTGCTCTCGGAGCTGAAAAAGCCGCGCAACCCGAAGAGGCATACCAAGCTCAGTCATCTCAAACCGTTTCATCAACCCCTAAAAATAAACAAATTTCTGCGTTATTAGCGCGTATTAATAATGAATTTGCTCCCCATGTTCATTATTTAGCGACGGAAGGGGTTCGCCGGTTAATTGATTACCAAGACCCTGCTTATGCCACGTTGTATTTAGACCGCCTTAACAACCTGTTTGCGCAAGAAGGTGGTCAAGACGAGCGTTTACAACGTGCGCTTGTTCGCCACTTAGCATTATGGATGTCTTATGAAGACACCATTCGCGTGGCTGACCTCAAAATTCGTGATAGCCGATTCACCCGAGTACGTAATGAAGTCCAAGCAAAAGATAACCAATTATTGGACATCAATGAATTTATGCATCCACGTATTGAAGAGATTTGCGAAACGCTTCCCAAAAATTTAGGTAATTGGTTGATGAAGCCACATTGGTTTCACAAAGCGCTTCGCAAACTGACGCAACGAGGTCGCACAATCACTACCAGTTCGTTGTGGGGTTTTTTACAGTTATACGTGCTAGCAGCATGGAGACGAGGTAGACGCTCAACTTTACGCTACCAATTAGAAAATCAGCGAATTGAAAAGTGGTTAGCCGCGGTGGTTGATGCCGCACGGACAAACCCTGCTTTGGCGACTGAAATCACACAATGCCAGCGAGTAGTAAAAGGGTATAGCGATACTCATGCGAGAGGTTTGCGTAATTTTCAAGTTCTAATGGATATCGTGACGCAACAAGGCAGCAAATTAGCACCAATTAATTTACGTGAATTACGTGAAGCAGCCCTTGCGGATGAACACGGGAAAGAATTGCAAAAATGTCGTCAACGTTTGGCTATAGATTAAGGATAACAACATGAGTTTGCAGAAGTTTACTAAGCCCCACAAGATCCATTTCTCTGAGTGTGATCCCGCGGGGATCGTGTTCTACCCGCAATATTTCGTGAT